>JANWVE010000122.1 GCA_025057675.1 Bacteroidia bacterium | reverse complement strand
CAGTGCGTATGTAACGGCTTATACTATTTCAACCGATTACGATGTTACCGCAGGGGCGTTTCAAACGACGAATGGGGGAAGTGCTGATGTTTTTGTTACAAAAATTCAAATAGGTTAGGGTAAAAAGTATAGCAGCAGTAGCTTTTTTAATAGCGAGCAGGGTGGTTTAGAGGTAAAAATTCTATCCTATGGTCAGGGTAGAAGACCTAATAAAGGAGATAGGGTTTGTGTCCAGTATATTGGTAAGCTACAAAATGGGTATGTGTTTTACAATTCATATAATCATCCCAAGCCTTTCTGTTTTATTTTAGGCATAGACAAGGTTATTGATGGTTTTGCTCAAGGTATAAGTATGCTCAGTGAAGGTTCAAAAGCTGTTTTAGTCATACCACCGCATTTAGGTTACGGAAACGTAGCCGTAGGCAGCATTCCTGCTAATTCTACGCTGATATATGAGGTAGAGGTTGTTAAAGTGGAATCTGCATATTAGCAAAGGTATGCGTGAGGCATGCGGAGGGCGTGCGTTAGCACGGTGCGCAGCGAAGCGAAGCACCGAAGCGAAAGCGTAGCCCGTAGCACGCCGACCTTGCCCACACTTCGCTTGCGCTTGTGTGGGCAAGGACACGCCCAAAAAAGTAAAATAGCCTATTACACCCAATTTATGGGTAAATAAAAGAATTACACAAGCTCCTCTTTGCGTATTACAGATACTGTAACTCCTTCGTCGTTAGGTTTGTAATCTACTTTGAGTAAGTCTCCCTCTTTGAGACTAGATTTGAGTATCTCTTCTGCAATAGGGTCTTCCAGGTATTTCTGAATAGCCCGGTTGAGAGGTCTTGCTCCATATTGGGGGTCATAACCCTTTTCGGCTAAAAATTCTTTAACCGCATGAGTAACTTCAATTTTATAGTTAAGTGCTTCTAGTCTTTTGAACATTTTGTTCAAAGCTAAATCAATAATTTGAATTATATGCTCTTTTTCTAATGGATTGAAGACAATAGCGTCGTCAATCCGATTAAGGAATTCAGGAGCAAAGACTTTTCTGAGCGCGTTCTGTATAGTGCGTTTTAGGTTATCTTGCTGTGCTTCTCTTTCTTTATCTTCTGGGGCAAAGCCTATAGTTTTACCAAAATTTTTAAGTTCTCTTGCGCCTACATTAGAGGTCATGATAATGACAGTATTTTTAAAGTCTACTTTTCTACCCATACTATCAGTCAGGATACCGTCATCTAATACTTGGAGCAAGATGTTGAACACCTCAGGGTGTGCTTTTTCAATTTCATCTAATAAAACTACTGAAAAGGGTTTTCTGCGTACTTTCTCTGTGAGTTGTCCGCCCTCTTCATAACCTACATAACCAGGCGGAGCACCTATTAGCCTGGATACCGCAAATTTTTCCATGTATTCGCTCATGTCTATACGTATCAAAGCGTCTTCGGTATCAAATAGATAGCGGGCTAATTCTTTAGCTAGTTCAGTTTTACCTACCCCCGTAGGACCTAAGAACAAAAAGGACGCAATAGGCTTTTTAGGGTCTTTAAGGCCTGCGCGTGTGCGTTGTATAGCTTTGGCTAATTTAACCACTGCTTCGTCCTGACCGATAATTTTGCCTTTAAGTTCATTAGCCATATTAAGTAACTTTTGACTTTCTGCTGTGGCAACTTTGGTAACAGGTATACCGGTCATCATAGATACCACTTCGGCAACATTCTCTTCAGTTACGAGATGTTTAATGTTTTTACTGTCTTCCTCCCATTTGAGTTTAGCTTTTTCTAATGCTTCTATTAATTTTTTCTCTTCGTCCCTGAGCTTAGCTGCCTCTTCAAATCTTTGACTTTTAACGACTTGGGTTTTCTTTTCTTTTACCTCTTCTATTTGTTTTTCAATTTCTTCAATTACTTTAGGCACTTGTATATTAGATAGGTGCACACGGCTGCCTGCTTCATCTAAAACGTCAATAGCTTTATCAGGTAAAAAGCGGTCTGTTATATATCTTTCGCTTAGTTTAACGCAAGCCTCTATAGCTTCTGGGGTGTAAATAACATTGTGGTGCTCTTCATATTTCTGCTTGATGTTATTAAGAATTTGTAGTGTTTCTTCAATACTGGTGGGTTCAACCATTATTTTTTGAAATCTACGGTCTAGAGCGCCGTCTTTTTCAATATATTGGCGGTACTCATCTAGGGTAGTAGCCCCTATACATTGGATTTCACCTCGGGCTAAGGCGGGCTTGAACATATTAGATGCATCCAAGGACCCACTGGCACCTCCTGCACCTACAATAGTATGTAGCTCATCTATAAATAAAATAACGTTGGGGGCTTTTTCTAACTCAGCCATAATGGCTTTCATACGCTCTTCAAACTGACCACGGTATTTAGTCCCTGCTACTAAGGATGCTAAATCCAAAGTAACGACGCGTTTATTAAATAAAACGCGACTGACTTTTTTCTGCACAATCCGAAGTGCTAAGCCCTCTGCGATAGCAGTTTTACCTACGCCTGGTTCGCCGATTAGCACGGGGTTATTTTTCTTTCTACGACTAAGAACCTGTGCTACTCGTTCAATTTCTTTTTCTCTTCCGATAATAGGGTCAAGTTTGCCCTCTTCGGCTGCTTTGGTTAGATCTCTGCCAAAGTTATCTAATACAGGTGTTTTACTATTTTTATCCACTTTTCTCTCAGGATTATAACGGCTTTCTGACTCTAATGGATCGTTAGTTTCAGAGGATTTGTCTTGAAAATCGTAATTTTTGCGGGGGATGTCCTCTTGTTTATAGATATGGACTATCTCGTCATATACTTTTTCGTAAGTTACGTCAAAGTTATGTAAAATACTAGCGGCAATATGATCTTTTTCCTTGAGCATAGCCAGTAAAATGTGTTCTGTGTTAACTACTTTAATTCCAAATAAAGAGGCTTCTAGATAAGCAGTTTTGATTATTTTTTCGGATTGCTTAGTCAGGGGTATATTGGATATGTTCGAGGTATAAAAGTTACGATTGTGAGCGTACTGCTCAATTGTTCTGCGTAGAGTTCTTAAATCCACACCGAGATTTTGTAGTATGCGTGCTGCTGTGCCGTTTGTTTCGCGTATAATACCCAGTAATATATGCTCCGTACCAATATGGTCGTAGCCTAAGCGGAGTGCCTCTTCGCGGCTGAAACTAAATACTTCACGTGCTTGTTCAGAAAAATTGCCAAATTCAGACATAGATTGTAAAGATATGATTTATTAGTCAAATATAGTAACAGTTAATACATATTCAATACGTTAATGTAGATTTTTTAGTTTCATAATCTTGTATGCTTAAAAGATATTGATGCAGGATTATATTTGGGCGTGTCCCTCGCTGCGCTCGGGTCGGGCTACTGCGCACTACGCTACCGCTTCGGTGCTTCGCTGCGCTACGCACTGCCTAACGGCATGCTCCGTATCCCTCACGCAAGCCGCATTGTGATGTTTTACCTTGTTTTTGTCGTATCCTTGCTTTATCTTATTGAGTCTTGATTATCAAATAATTACAAAGTTAAAATTTTTATCTTGCTTCAAACATGCTCATTTTGCTTTTTTATATTCATTTTCAAGTACTTACAAGATAAAACTTTAAATAAATGAAGTCTACCAACTTGCGTCTTTGTGTGAGGCATGGGAAGGAAAAGCCGTCAGGTTTGTCTTCCGAATACCTCACGAAAGCGGCTATCAAACTAATCTCACTTATACAAAACTTAATCTTGTAAGTATCTGAAAATAAACACTAAACAAGATTAAAACACATCTTAACACTATAAATTGTTGAAAATCAATGCAAAATAAAGTAAAACTGTTATATTCAAGGTTAAAAGGTAAGAAGCCCATGTATTTAAGGTTTAACCTTGTAAATATTTGAAAATGAATGCAAAACAAGGTAAAACGTACATATTTCAAACAAGGTGAAAAAGTTTAACCTTGTAAGCATTTGATAATCAAGATCAAACAAGGTAAAGTAAGGATATGTATAAAAAAAGCAAAACATCAAAATACAGCTTGCGTGAGGGATACGGAGCATGCCGTTAGGCAGTGCGTAGCGCAGCGAAGCACCGAAGCGGTAGCGTAGTGCGCAGTAGCCCGACCCAAGCGCAGCGAGGGACACGCCCAAGAAATCCTAAAATAACATAAAAAAGTTTTATTAAAGATTTTTTAGCCAAAAGTTAGTCATCATTTTATACAAATGATACCGTGTATTGCCCCCATAAATGCCATGATTTCGATTAGGATAGTAAAAACTCTCAAACTGTACATTAGCTTTAATAAGAGCATCAATAAAATCTACCGCATTTTGAAAATGTACATTGTCATCAGCAGTACCGTGAATAATGAGATATTTACCTTTGAGTTTAGCTGCGTGAGTAATAGGTGAATTGTCATCGTATCCTGCAGGATTTAACTGCGGAGTTTGTAAAAAACGCTCTGTATAAATGGTATCATAATAGCGCCAGTTAGTTACAGGTGCTACAGCAATACCTGCTTTGAAATAATCCGCACCCTTTGTCATACACAACGAGGTTAAATATCCGCCAAAACTCCAACCCCATATACCTATTCGTTTGCCATCTACCCAGGATTGCGCGGAGAGATATTTAGCCACTTCTATTTGATCTTCACATTCTAACTTACCTAAATTTTTATAGGTTGCTTTCTTGAAAGCAGCGCCCCGCCCATCTGTACCACGATTATCCACAGAAACGACTATGTATCCTCTTTGTACTAAAGTTTGGTACCAGAAAAAGTCAAAGCCGTCGTACATGTTTTCCACAGTTTGATTGCCCGGTCCCCCATAAACAAACATAATTACAGGATACTTTTTAGAAACATCAAAATTCTTAGGTTTTATCATCCATCCATTAAGTTCTACATTTTGAGTAGTGTTAAATTTAAAGAATTCCTTTGGGGAGAAGCTGTATTCCTGTAAGCGTTTGCGCAGTTCTTCATTATTTTCAAGAGTTCGGATAATAGCCCCCTCAGAAGTATGTAAAGTGGCTCTTAGAGGACTATCTACCGCACTGTGCATAAGAATAAAATACTGCCCATCCTCGCTTATATTTACACTGTTAGTGCCTGCTTGGGTAGAAAGTTGAACCTTGTTTTTTCCTTCAAAATCTATCCTGAATAAATGTCTTTCTAATGGGCTTACCTCGGCTGAGATATAATATATGCAGCGTTTTACCTCATCTACAAAGGATAAATTAGTAACATCGCCTTTATTATCTGTTATTCTGCGAATTAGGTTTCCTTGTATATCATACAAATACAATTGAATAAATCCCTCTCGTTCTGAACCCCAAATAAATTCCTTTCCATTATTCAAGAAACGTAAAAAATCAGTGTTATTAAGGTCTATGTATGTATCTGATTTTTCCTGTAATATGAGAGTAGTTTTTCCTGTTTTTGGGTCTGCGAGAAAGAGGTTAATCTCATTTTGAAGCCGGTTTAATCGCAAAAAAGCTAATCTTCCGTCTTTTGTCCAATAAATACGTGGAATGTATACATCTGTTTCTTTACCTGTATCTATTTGGGTTAATTTTTTAGATTTAACATCATATACCCAAACAGTAACTAAGGCATTACTTTCTCCTGCTTTGGGGTACTTAAATTTGTACTCCTCGGGATATAATCTGCCCCATATTGTCATTGAAAATTCTTTTACCTTGCTTTCATCAAAACGGATAAAAGCTATTTTTTGTCCATCAGGCGACCACTCAAATGCTTTGGACATGCTAAACTCCTCCTCGTATACCCAATCTGCACTACCGTTAATAATTGCATTTAATTTACCATCTTTGGTAACTTGAATTTCTTTTTCATTACTCAAATCCTTGATATATATGTTGTTATCTCTCACAAAGGCTACCATTTGACTATTTGGCGAGAAAGTAGCATGCATTTGTTTGCCGTTCTTGGATAATATACTGGCTTTTTGCGTTTTGATATCTACAACATAAAAATTGTACTTAGTAGAACGACGATAAATTCGATCAGGCTCTGTTTTTATCAAAATCTTATTTTCGTCATTGTTGAAAGTATAGTCTTCAATTTCTAAGTTTTGTTCATTCTTGAATAGATTTTCTACTCTGTTCCCCGTGGTAATGTCAAATTTAGCAATTACTCCGTTTTCTATCAAGTTTGTGTAGAATTTGCTATTTTTCATCCAATTGATATTGTTAGGGCGTTTTTGAAAAAATAGGTATTTGAGCCATACATCTTCTAAGGTGATTTCTTTAGTACCATTTTGCCCTTTAACCCAGTAAAAGGTTACAAGCAAAAAGAATGATAATATAAAAAGTTTGACTTTTTTCATGGTGCAAAGGTAAATAAGAATTATAGAGTTTATGAACAGAAATTTCTTAAAGAGAGTACACAAATTTACTTTATACTGATTTTCAATGTGTTAGATGTAAAAGTACAAAATCAGGCTATTTTTTGTAAAGTGTTGATTATCAGCATGCTTGTTTAACAAAAAATCTCTTAAATCTTGTGTTCATAAAGTCTTATGGTTATAGCATAAGTGTATTTTTATATTAAGTCTAAAAAAATGATTTTATTTTTGGGCGTGTCCCTTCGCTGCGCTTCGGGTCGGGCTACTACGCACTACGCTCACGCTCGGTGCTTCGCTGCGCTACGCACTGCCTAACGGCATGCTCCGTATCCCTCACGCAGATGACCTGCGCCATTACGTCTTTATCTTGTTCAATCTTGAAGTACAAGTACTTACAAGCTAAAACCTTGCATAAAGTGCATTGAAATGGTTGTTTTAGAGATCTCTTGCGTGAGGCATGCGGAGGGTGCATCAGCAGTGCGGAGCGAAGCGTAGCACCGAAGCGTGAGCGTAGCCCGTAGCACGCCGACCTTGCACACCTGCGCGCAGCGCAACGTGGGCAAGGACACGCCATAACCTAAATAGCTACAACAATTTTATGTTTTTCAAAAAATGATATTTTTTAAAGTGTCTGAAAACTAGAAATAAAAACTTGCAGGACTCAATGCTGCACAGAGACATTAACAGATTGTTTCTGTCATTTAAGCGGATTTTCAGTAGTAATAGTACCGTCAGGGAGTTCATAAAATCGTTGCTTTCCTATTACGAAATCATTTGGCAAACCGTTTTTACGGTTAGTTTCTTTGGCTTTTCTTACTGCTTTACTGAATATACCCGTAATCCAGGAAGCATTCTGATATGCCCTTAAACTGTTTAATTTTTCTACTTTCATAGTTCTGTATCTCCTGTAAAAACGTTAAAAAGATATTCTGATTCAACGATATAGTCTTCACCTACACCTATAGCAACCCGTTGCGGTTCTTTATCGTCAGAGTTGTATAATAAAACCCAGTTGTCAGCCATATTTTTGTACAGACGCCAGAAATTTTTTTTGCTTCTGTAATACCTTCTGATAACATCTTCGTCTGGAACGTAATGTCCGCCCAATTTAACCCGCAGTTTTATGCGGTTAATACAGTCCTGCGGACTTTCCAAAAAAAGATATACCAACGTAATTAGGTAACTCTGCAATTTTGCACTTTTGAGCACGCCTGCAAGATACCCGCCTGATAGAGTACTTTCCAGGATAAAACTCTTGTTTTGTCTGAAGCATAATTCTAAATTGCTGAAAAATATTTTTCCCGCCTGAATGGGAGATACATTTCTTTCCCTTTGAATTTCGTCTGCATTCAAAAAAATATAACCTGTTTTTTCTATAAGTTCTTTGCTAAGTGTAGTCTTTCCTGAACCATTTGCCCCTGCAATTACAATCATTTCTTTCATTTACTGAACATTCACAAAAGTACAAATTTTTTATGGTTTTTGATGTTCCAACTTATACCTGTATATCCAGTATTTTTGATTGGTTTCGTCATATCTGCCATGCACCCATATTTCGTTGTTTTCTATTTTGAGAATGTTAAACGGCGTAGGCATAATTTCATCATAAATGAGTTCATAATTTTGGTTATAAATCTGCAAACCATACGGTTTGGACTGTTCCAAACAGACTTGGTTGGCTACAATTTCAGGTAAAGCACTGGTACAGGTACGTTTATTTGTTTTTAAGTAGATTTTATACTCTTGTTTGCTCATTATTCTGTGTGTAGTGGTATCCTTAATTGCAACGGTATAGGTTCTGAATATCATATTGTTGTGGACAAACACTTCTTTGGACAGATTGCTTTCTATTCTCAACCATAGATACTGATTGTATAGAAAATAAGGGTCTAAAGTATGGTTATATGACCGAAAGCTAAAAACGGGGTTCAAATGCTGAAATGGCTTACCAAAATCTTTCTGTTTATATGTATTCATGTCAATCAATCTAATTTTATAGGCGGCTTCCTGACTGACATAAATATGGTTCATCGTAGTGTCCCAATAAATGTACCTCCCTGTGAGGTGTCTTAAATTATATTTTTTGTAGATAGAGTCTCTTTCAGCAAAGGTTTTTCTGACTTTTAATTTTGAATGTACAGTGTCACACAGTGCCAAAAGATGTTGTTTAAGATAGTTTTTAGAAGTATTGACCATAGATGAAGCATTTATAGGAATTACAAGCCTGCCTTTGTGTTCAGCAAAATTAAACTGATTGAAGTCCGCATCAATAAAGTAATTGTCTGGTTCAAAAACTGTTTTTTGGCAGGTTTTAGTATTAGGGTCGTAAAACACAAACTGATTGGCTATAGCAATTAAAATATGTTTCTGAGACTTTAAAAGATGAATAAACCAAGGCTTTATCCTGAATTTTGTGTATTCAGAAAGAATAACGCTATCGCATATAGTACCGCGAAAATCAAACCTGTATAAAACAGGATTGGTATTGGCTATAACAACCCATATACTGTCATTGAGCACAGCAAGGGAAGTCATATTCATTTCATTTTTGCTTATATCTATTGATATTGGCAGTGCTACCGAGTCCTGCA
>JANWVE010000121.1 GCA_025057675.1 Bacteroidia bacterium | reverse complement strand
CGTAGCACGCTGACCTTGTGGGCATGAGCGCAGCGAAACGCCCACAAGGACACGCCCAAAAAAATAAAAAAATACCCTCATAATTACACCTCAGGTAAAATGTATCCGCCTGGGGCTTTTTATTTGAAAACAAATAATAATCAACTTTTTATAACTTGTTATTTTTAGGAATAGCTAACCTGGCTAACTTATACGGAGGCTTACTACTCATAGTCTTTACTACCCCAAATTTATCAAAAATTGACGCAATAACTGACGCAACAAAATCAAAATCACCCCCAAATAGTGAAATTTCAAAGGAAATAGAGGTTGGAAAGATATCGGGAGGAAATAAAAATAAGAACACACCTGGATATCAAAAAACCTAACTATACTCTATGTCCTTTTTGAAGCAAACACGAACTTTTTAAGTACAGGTTCATCTGATTGGCGAAGTCCATGTTTATCGCCTTCCCAGTGCTTTTTGCCCTCGTGAATAAAAATAATTTTATCCCCAATTTCTAATACAGAGTGCATATCATGAGTATTCACCACAGTTGTTATTCCATATTCTGCAGTAATTTCTGCAATGAGTTCGTCTATAACGATGCTGGTCAGAGGGTCTAATCCTGAATTAGGTTCATCACAAAAAAGATACTGAGGATTGAGGGCAATAGCTCTAGCTATGCCTACTCGCTTGCGCATACCTCCGCTCAATTCAGAAGGATATTTTTTTTCTACACCTGGCATATTTACCCGTTCCAGACAGAAAGCTACCCGCTCGGCAATCTCCTTTCTTGACTTGTTGCTAAACATACGTAATGGAAACGCAATATTCTCTCCTACGGTTAAAGAGTCAAACAATGCCCCGCCTTGAAATAACATACCTATTTGTTGCCGTATTTCTTTTTTCTCTTCATAGTTCATATCTACTAAGTTCTTACCGTGATAAAGAATTTTACCTGCATCAGGTTCGGTCAGACCTACTAAACACTTGAATAATGTACTTTTACCGCTTCCACTTGCACCAATTACCATATTCACCTTGCTATTTACAAATTCAATGCTGATAGCGTCAAGCACAATTTTACCTGAATAAGACTTTGTTAAATGTTCTACGGCAAGAGAGTTATTCATAATACTTTCTCAAAAATATGAATTTTGCATGAATTTTATATTTTTGTTATATGGTAGAAAAAGAGGTTATCCATGTAGAGAATGCACCTGAACCTGTAGGGGCATATCCTCATGCACGCAGAGTAGGTAATTTATTATTCTTATCAGGAGTAGGTCCGAGAGAAAAGGGAAGTAAAAAAATTCCTGGGGTGGAGATCGATGAAAATGGAAACATTCTCAGCTACGATATTGAAGCACAATGCCACTCGGTATTCAAAAATGTGAAGAATATTCTTGAAGCCTCAGGTTCTAAATGGGAGAACATTGTAGATGTAACAGTGTTTCTGACTAATATGAAAAAAGACTTTCCTATTTACAATAAACTGTACGCAGAATACTTCAAGGATGTGCAAGCTACGCGTACAACGATAGAAATAAATGCTTTACCTACTCCTATTGCTATAGAGCTCAAGGTTATTGCTACAATAGGCTAAAGTATAAAATTGAAGTGTATATTCTTGTTGTTAGGTACGGACTTATGAGGTAGGCTGAAGGGGTTGCATGTTATTGTGTTAGGTTTAGGTATAATTTATTTTGGGCGTGTCCCTCGCTGCGCTCGGGTCGGGGCATTCCGCACTGCGCTTCGCTACGGTGCTTCGCTAACGCTTCGCACTGCCTGACGGCATGCTTCATGTCCCTCACGCAAGTTTTACTTGTGTAGTTATCTCTTTACCTTATTTGAAGATGTCTAAAAAAGTCTGATTTTTAACAAAATTAAATTTTGTAACTCACTCAATATCAGCACTAATTTATGGAAAAAATCTAATTGTTTTTCTCTTTTGTACCCCTTAGTTGTGTACAGCATTTACAACATTTACAAATAGACGGCAAGGTAGAGTATAGCCATGACGCGTTGTAAATACCGAGGAATCTCGGTATTTTTGTACAGCATTTACAACATGTTTTTGCTTGCTTTCATAGTACCAAAGTTGTAAATACCGAGGAATCTCGGTATTTTTGTACAGCATTTACAACTAATTTGCCCGTTTCCTTTAACGTGTCTATGTTGTAAATACCGAGGAATCTCGGTATTTTTGTACAGCATTTACAACTTAAATACAACAAGAAACAATTTGGAAGCCGTTGTAAATACCGAGGAATCTCGGTATTTTTGTACAGCATTTACAACGTATAATATGTTTAATTTATTAGCTATAAGTTGTAAATACCGAGGAATCTCGGTATTTTTGTACAGCATTTACAACTTGCTTAAAAACGAGCGCAGCTCGTTCACGTTGTAAATACCGAGGAATCTCGGTATTTTTGTACAGCATTTACAACCTACAGAATGCATACCTGTCGTCCTTGTGTTGTAAATACCGAGGAATCTCGGTATTTTTGTACAGCATTTACAACAAAGTTCTTCTTTTTCTTTGTGCTGCACAAGTTGTAAATACCGAGGAATCTCGGTATTTTTGTACAGCATTTACAACTTTAACGTGTGCAACAAACAAAACTCCTTGTTGTAAATACCGAGGAATCTCGGTATTTTTGTACAGCATTTACAACAGGAAGGGCACAGAGGCGGTGGCGCCTTTGGTTGTAAATACCGAGGAATCTCGGTATTTTTGTACAGCATTTACAACAGATACTGTTGTTAAATGCTGTTTTTCAATTAGTTAGCCCCCAAAAAAGCCTAAAATCGAAACCAAAAAATCAATAATTAAAATGTAAAGTTGTATAAATAAAATCAAATTTTTTCAAACAGGACGAAAATCGTACTTTTCATAAAAAAAATCAAAATAGCCCCCAGAACCACATAGAACCGCAAAAATGATATTTCGTGTTCCACTCCCATAACGCGCACATTTGTGCATAAAAAAAGCAAATACTTACTACAATAAGTAGAATTTATCGTTTTTTTATAGTTCCCTCATCCTCGTACACAAGTAGAGTCATAAAAAATGACGAACAACGTTCATCCAAAAAGCTTGCAAAAGAATTTTTGAAAAAGCCTTTTGAGGATTCAACTTTGTGTGTAATCATCTTACTATCTGCATAGTCGCGTGAGGGCTATGCAGCATGCCGTTAGGCAGTGCGCAGCGCAGCGTAGCACCGAAGCGAACGCGCAGTGCGGAATAGCCCGACCCGAGCGCAGCGAGGGACACGCCCAAAAATAACTATTAAAAAAATAAACTATTTAAGACATTTTTTTGTATTGTGAGTGATGAAAATACTCCTCTTTTTTACAGTTTCTTTTGCATTGTGCATCGTAACTGCGTCCGCTACTTATCAAAGGGACAAAAAATCTATTTTAGAGCGCATAAAACAAATCCAAAACACACCGAACTACCACAAGCAGCCCGATTTAGTCAAAGAACTAGGCACATTATTTTACTACCTTGCCACAGAAGAGGAGCAGTACCTTGAGACCTCCAAGTCATACTTTCAAAAATTAAAAATCTTAAAACCAGAGTGGATACCCATATCCGACGCGTATTTAGCTATGCTCACCGCTTTACAAGCTAAATATACCCTCTGGCCCTTAAATAAACTATCATACGCTAATACTGCTCTATCAGAGTTAGACAAATGCGTACTCAAATCCCCGAAGAACATAGAAATTTTGTATCTAAGAGCTACTTTATGCCATAATCTGCCCGCAGTTTTTAACAGAAAAAATACTGCTATCCAAGATTGCAAATCTATTTGTAAATATATGAAACAAAATAAGTCTTTATACAGCCCTGAGCTTATTCAAGACATTATCAGATTTGTTAAAAATACCAACTATGTATCCCCAGCTGAAATGCAAATGTTAGAAAGCTAAGATTGAATTTTAGTTCAAACTTACTTATACTTGCAAATATGCAAAAAATAATAAAATACCTTGCTCTTTTTATTGCCTTGTTGTCCAACGCCTACGCCCAATATTGGATTGAAGATAATCCAAATAACCAACCATGCACAAAAGTATATCAGTTCTACAACCAAGGATCTAAGACTACCTATTTCCAAAGTCCTTTATTGAATAAATATGACGTAAAATTCTATTTTTTAGACTTAGAAGTTAATAACACTTCTACTGCTGTTTCAGGAAGCGTAACGATACATGCTAAAACCACTGCTACAATGGATACATTTGTAGTAGAGCTACTCAGCAATATGACAGTTGACTCTGTTAAAATCAATGGGTTTATTAAGAGTTTTACGCATACTGACGATCATATATACGTAAGCGTAGGAACTGCTCTTGCAAGTAATACATTATTTACTGCGCAAATATACTATCAAGGTACACCACCTAATCCCACAGGCTTCTTTGGGGGTATATTCAACCGAACCTCTACTACCTGGGGCAATCAGGTAACTTATACTTTATCTCAGCCTTACAACGCACGTGTTTGGTTTCCTTGCAAGCAAGTCTTGCAGGATAAAGCAGACTCTTGCTGGATATTCATCACAACAAACGCATCAAACAAAGCAGGATCAAACGGCATACTTACTAATGTAGTTACATTATCAGGTGGTAAAAAACGGTATGAATGGAAGTCTAAATATCCTATTGCATATTACTTAATTTCTCTGTCAGTAGCAGGCTATGTAGACTATACGATATACGCAAAACCAGCCGCACTGTCAGGAGACTCTATTATGATACAAAATTATATCTACAATAACCCTCTCACACTTCCTTTTTTCAAATCTGAAATTGATAAGACCAAAGATTTTCTTGAAAAAATGTCCGATTTATTTGGTTTATATCCCTTTTATCAAGAAAAATACGGACATTGTATGGCGCCATTTAGTGGCGGAATGGAGCATCAAACTATGACAACCCAAGGCTTTTTTGAGGGCTTCATTACTGCGCACGAGCTAGCTCACCAGTGGTTCGGAGATAACGTAACTTGTGCTACATGGAACGATATATGGATAAATGAAGGTTTTGCATCTTACTCTGAATACTTAATGGCTGAATTTCTACCCTCCTTAATGAGTATGTCTGCGGCCGCTTTTATGGATACTATTCACAACCGTGTAATGAAAATACCTGATGGTAGTGTATATGTACCTCTATCCGAGTCGTTTAATGTGTTTCGGATTTTTGACAATAGACTTACGTATCGCAAGGGAGCAGCTATTATTCACAACTTGCGTTTTGAAATGCAAAAAGACTCCTTATTTTTCAAAACATTAAAAGACTTTCAGACCCTATTTAAGGACAGCGTAGCCACAGGATTAGATTTTAAACAAGTAGCAGAGAATGTTTGTGGTAAAAACTTTACTGACTTTTTCAACCAATGGTATTTTGGAGAGGGGTATCCAACCTATAATATCAATTATGTCAAAACCCATTCAGATACCCTCAAAATTATAGTTACACAGACCACCTCCGCTCCTTCTAAAACCCCACTATTCAAGGGATTAGTAGAATACAAACTCATTACTACCACAGGGGATACAATAGTAAAATTGTACCAAACCGCCAACACGAATATATTCAAGATAAAAACTTATCGTACAGTTACAAACATCATTGTAGACCCAAATAATTGGATTATCAACCGTGTAGGTTCTGTTATAAGTATTAACGACAACGGTAGCACAATATCTATGGCGCAGATTTATCCTAATCCCGTTCATGATTATCTCAATATCAGTTTTGAGAACAAGGGTAGAAAAGAAATTCTAATTAGTGATGTAGTGGGCAAAGTGGTTTATCACAACCATACAGATGAAGATTTTATTTCTATTCCTGTGGAAGGGTTAAGTAATCAGATATATTTACTTACCATTAACACGAGGGATGCAAAACAAACGCTGAAATTAGCCAAACAGTAATTTGCTATGAAGAGTCTGCTCCCCTGCGATGGTGAAGTATATTATTATCCTTCTTTTATCAGTTTGGAAGAGAGCAAGATATACTACAAAGCAATTTTGAACAAGGTTGAGTGGGAGCAGCAAACCATAACTATATTTGGAAAGACTTACATGTGTCCAAGATTGAGTGCTTGGTATGGAGATAGTGGCACGGATTATATTTACTCGAACATTCTCAATAAGCCCAAAGCTTGGTTCGTAGAATTAGAAGAGTTGAAAAAAAAGGTATCTCTGTTTTGTAATTATTCTTTTAATTCAGTGCTTATTAACTGGTACAGGAACGAGAAAGACTCTATGGGTTGGCATTCTGATGATGAGGTGGAACTGGGTAAAAATCCTGTTATAGCTTCTATTTCCTTAGGAGCATCGCGCGTGTGTAAGTTTAGACACAGGTTTAATAAAAAGCTCAAACATTCTGTATTATTAGAGAATGGTAGCCTTTTAGTGATGCAAGGGGCATGTCAGCATTATTGGCAGCATGCTGTTCTCAAGCAAGCAAAACCCTGTATGGGGCGTATCAATTTAACTTTTCGTAGAATTTGCTTAAAAGATTAAGATACTTTTGGGCGTGTCCCTCGCTGCGCTCGGGTCGGGCTACTGCGCACTACGCTGACGCTCGGTGCTACGCTATCGCTCCGCACTGCCTAACGGCATGCTTCGTATCCCTCACGCAAGCTGCTTCCTGACGCTTTACCTTGTTTGTATGCATATCCTTGTTTTACCTTGTTGAATGTTCATTATCAAGTACTTACAAGATTAAAGTTTTCTACATCGTTTGAATTATAGTCATTTTATCTTATTTTGTATTGATTTTCAAGCATGTACAAGGTTAAACCTTCGATAGATGGACTTTTTACAACGCTTTAAACTTAAATATTAAATTTTTACCTTATTTTCAATTGATTTTCAATGATCTACAAGGTTAAATTTTATTTTTACCTTGTTTGAAATTGATTTTCATATACTTACAGGGTTAAAGTTGTATGAGTGGACTTAGGCTACTTGCCGCTTGCGTGAGGCATGCGGAGGGCGTGCGGTAGCACGGTGCGAAGCCCCTCGCCCACGCTTTTACTCTTGCCTAGGGGGTGGGGCGCAGCACCGAAGCGATAGCGTAGCCCGCAGCACGCCGACCCGAGCGCAGCGAGGGACACGCCCAAAAAATCACCAAAAAACAAAAATCTAACTACTGAATATCCGTTTCCTTAGGATAAATGTAATAATACTTCTGCGTTTTAACATACATACTATCAGGAGATAAGGCATCAGAAAATTGACTAAATGGTACTACATTTTTGTCAGAAGTTAAGATATAAATCTCGTTTTTAGTATAGACCTCATTTTCTAAAACCCCCTGCACAAAATAATACTTTTCAAAAGGCACTAAATGCGTGTGCTTTTTCTTTTTGTACTCTAAGAAATCATCATCCAAAGGCTGCTTAGTCATTTTAATAGCAAAAAGTTTTCTATTCACAAACCGCTGGCATAAATCGGAAAGCACTGGGTCAGGGTGGTATAAATTGGCTTTAATCATTAACCATACATCAGTATCATCTAAGTGGATAAAATGATGTAAAACCTCGGGCTGTGATAATTCTTTTGAGGTAATACTATTTTCAAAGAAAAATTGAACATACGGTGAAGCAAAAATGACTTTTTTACCCTCTTGAATTAACTCCCGCATTCGTGTAAGAATACCTATAAGTATTTGCTGTGCTACTAACGTGGTTTTATGTAAATAAACCTGCCAATACATAATTTTACGTGCTGTCATAAAACGCTCCACAGAATAGACGCCTTTCTGCTCTACTACAACTTTATCCTGATGTACATTTAGGGTTCTTATTAACCGTTTTGCACCAATAACTCCCTCTGAAACTCCGCAGTAATAGCTATCTCTTTGCAAATAGTCCATTCTATCCATGTCTAATTGTGAGGAAACTAAATCATGAAAAAAAGGTCTTTCATACTCATTCTTAAAAATTCGTATGGCTAAATCTAATTCCCCTTCAAAGCGCTGATTGAGATATTCTATAAGAGATAAACTCATTTCTTCATGATGGCAGTGAAAAAGTTGTCCTTCCAAACAGTGTGAGAAAGGTCCGTGTCCTACATCATGAAGCAGGATAGCTGCCAAAGAGGCCTCAAATTCTCTCTCTGAAACTTCAATTCGTTTTTTACGAAGTACTTCTAAGGTATTTGTCATTAAGTAAGTGGCGCCCAGAGCGTGCTGAAATCGTGTGTGCGTAGCACCAGGATAAACAAACGCAGATAAGCCCAGCTGACTGATACGGCGGAGGCGCTGAAAAATAGGCGTTTCTAATACTTTGGCAATTATACCTGATGGAATCTCTACAAAGCCATAGATAGGGTCGCTAAATAAGCGATATTCAGGCATTTTGCTGTTTTTCGTATAGGGCTTCTATTTTATCCATATCAGGTTTGAGGCGTGCAAGATCGCTTTCGGAAAGTTGCAAGCCTCTTCCTACTTCTTGAACTAGGGCTACTTCCTCTTGGGTTACTACATTATCCGACAAAATTTTTTGAATAAGATCTTTCAAAACTTTGATTTTGACCTCCGCCATCACTTCATCTGTAATGTCTAAAAATTTTTGCATTTGTTTTACTTCTTCCATTTCTTCGGCAGTAATAGTGCCATCTTCGCTTGCTTTTTTAATGGCTTCAAAGAGCTGAACTCTTTGTTGGGATAGTTTATCCTCATTTTCTTCTTTTGTGCCTGTTAAAGATAAATACGCTTGGCGAATAGACTGCAATGCATTTTTTAGGATACTCATAGGTAATATAATAAAAATACTTTTTCAAAAATAGAAAATTACTCAATTACATGAAAATTTATTTTTAGATTTTTTGGGCGTGACCTTGCCCACACAAGCGCAAGCGAAGTGTGGGCAAGGTCGGCGTGCTACGGGCTACGCTATCGCTTCGGTGCTTCGCACTGCTGACGCACCCTCCGCATGCCTCACGCAAGCAGCAAGTATGCTAACTACAT
>JANWVE010000120.1 GCA_025057675.1 Bacteroidia bacterium | reverse complement strand
TACGGAGCATGCCGTTAGGCAGTGCGCAGCGCAGCGTAGCACCGAGCGTTAGCGTAGTGCGCAGTAGCCCGACCCGAGCGCAGCGAAGGGACACGCCCCAAAAAATAAAAAATCTCTTTCGTCAGATAATTTTATCAGGCATAAAAAAGCACAAGCAGCTTAGGTAAATCCACTTGTGCCATGAGAAATACGAATTTTTATGAGGTTATTTTATTGTAATAAGTTTAGATATTTTTTGAGTATTCTTTGTCAGTTAAGCTATTTTCAAGATAAGGTCTGCCACACGATTAGCGTAACCCCACTCATTATCGTACCAACCTACTATTTTGACTAAACTGCCCATTACAGAGGTAGATTGTGCATCAAAAATACAGGAATGAGGGTTTCCTATTATATCTGCGGATACAAGAGGGTCTTCACAGTACTCTAAAATGCCTTTCATAGTAGTCTCTGCGGCTTGTTTCATTGCGGCATTGATTTCTTCTTTGGTTGTTGTGCGTTTAAGGATAGCGGTCAAATCAGTGAGTGAGCCATCGGGAACGGGTACTCGCATAGCTACGCCATCTAACTTGCCATTGAGTTCAGGTAATACTAAACCCACTGCTTTTGCTGCTCCAGTAGTTGTGGGGATAATGCTCAATGCAGCCGCTCTTGCTCTGCGTAGGTCTTTATGAGGTGTATCTTGTAAGGTTTGGTCTTGTGTGTAAGCATGGATGGTGGTCATGTATCCTTTCTCTATGCCAAATGCATCGTGAAGGACTTTTGCCATAGGTGCTAAGCAATTCGTTGTACAGGATGCATTAGAGATGATTTGCATATTAGGAGTGAGGATAGAGTCATTAACGCCCAGCACTACGGTTGCGTCTATGTCTCCTGTTGCAGGTGCAGATATGATTACTTTTTTAGCACCTGCTTGTAAATGTAGATTAGCTTTTTCGCGCGAGGTAAAGATACCTGTGGACTCTACTACTATACTAACCCCTTTTTCTGCCCATTTAAGTTGAGAGGGGTCTTTTTCTGCGGAAACAAGTATTTTTTTACCATTGACTATAATTGCATCGGGTTCTATATTTACGCTACCATTGAATCGCCCATGTACTGAGTCGTATTTAAGGAGATGGGCTAATGTTTTGGTATCTGTTAGGTCGTTAATGGCGGCTACATTCACGTTAGGTTTAGAGAGTAAGGCACGGAACACTAATCTGCCTATCCTTCCGAAGCCATTTATTCCTACATTGATATTAGACATATTTTTCATTCAAAACTGCGGCAAAAATATCAAACAATTTCACAAAATCCATATTTACATTTATTCTACTTTGCTTTCTGAGGGATAGAGATGTTTTAGGTTGTTTTTTGGGTGTATCTCCACATACACGAGCAATAGAGGGACATGCTCAAAGGTAAAATTATTTTTTAGAGTTTAATGTGTGAATTATTGTTCACGAGTGATATTGTTTAGTTTTATTCAGGAATGTTTTATCTTGCTTTTTTGTTACAACAAAAGTTATGAAAGTAGGCGTTTTACTCGTTAATCTTGGGACTCCAGATAATCCAACGACGCCCGCAGTACGCCGCTATTTACGCGAGTTCTTGATGGATGGCAGAGTAATTGACATTCCTAAATGGCAACGATTTTTACTAGTACAAGGAATTATAGCCCCCTTTCGCGCACCAAAATCAGCAAAAGTATACCAAGCACTATGGACAAAAGAAGGTTCACCCCTACTTATCTATGGATATGCAGTACAAAAAGCACTACAAGATTTATTAGGCAGCTCTTATTATGTAGCCTTAGGCATGCGATACCAAAAACCAAGTATAGCCCAAGCCCTTAAACAACTCAAAGAAATAAACGCTGAAAAAATTATTATCCTGCCCTTATTTCCACAATATGCATCAGCTACCACAGGTTCTGTACATGAAAAGGTCATGGAAATTGTACGTAAATGGTCTATTATTCCTGAAATTACTTTTATTGCTCAGTACTGCAACCATCAAGGATTTATTGAAGCCTTTGCTCAACAGGGCAGAAAATACTTGACAGAGGAGAATTTTGACCATGTTATCTTTAGTTATCACGGCTTACCTGAACGGCAAATCACAAAGCATGATACTTCGCAAACCTGCTTAAAATCCCAAGATTGTTGCACTACTTATACGGCTCAAAATCGCTTGTGTTATAGAGCGCAATGTTTTGAAACTTCAAGAAAATTAGCGGAGAAACTTAGTTTAAGAACAGAGGATTATACTGTTAGCTTTCAATCTCGTTTGGGCAAAAGTCTCTGGATACAGCCTTACACTGATGAAACAATTAAAAAGTTAGTCAAGCAAGAAAAGAAACGAGTATTAGTGTTCTCACCTTCATTTGTTGCAGATTGTTTAGAAACAACTATTGAAATCGGTATTGAGTATAGAGATTTATTTGAAAGTTTGGGCGGAGAACGGTGGCAATTAGTAGAGAGTCTCAATGATAGTCCGCTTTGGATAGAAACACTCAAAAGTCTGGTAGAACAATATACATAAAACCAAGTTTTTATTCTATTTGTAACCTCTGATGATGTGATGGATTTTATTTTGGGCGTGTCCTTGCTTGCGTCTCGCTGCGCTCATGCAAGCAAGGTCGGCGTGCTACGGGCTAACGGTGCTGCGCCCCACCCGCCCACCCCCTGGTTACGGGGTTTGAGGTCATGGGCGAGGGGCTTCGCACCAAGCCTGACGGCTTGCCCTCCGCATGCCTCACGCAAGCGGCAAGTAGCCTAAGTCCACTCATACAAAACTTAACCCTGTAAGTATCTGAAAATCAATTTTAAACAAGGTAAAAATATATTTTTATCTTGTAAATAATTGAAAATCAATTGAGAATAAGGTAAAACTTGGGTATACAGGGTTAAAGTGTTGTGATAAGTCCGTATATTCAAGGTTTAACCTTGTACATGCTTGAAAATCAACATAAAGCAAAATAAAAAGAACTTAGTTGAAACAAAGTAAAAAATTTTAACCTTGTAAGCATTTGATAATCAACACTAAACAAAGTAAAGCCAAGATAATATACAAACCGAGCAAAACATCAAAATACAGCTTGCGTGAGGCATGCGGAGGGTGCGTCAGCAGTGCGAAGCACCGAAGCGATAGCGCAGCCCGCAGCACGCCGACCCGAAGCGCAGCGAGGGACACGCCCAAAAAAATCAAACCAACTATTAGAAATTATAATTAGCATAACTTTATTTGACTTATCAGTAAAATGAATAAGACTAAAATATCAAAATTTGTATTTTTGTTAGGTATGAGAAAAAATATATGGATTTTTTTAGTTTGTTTATTTATTGCATCGTCACTGTGGTTGAGCGTAACGCTATCTCGCGTATATAGAGTTGAGATAGAAATACCTGTTAAATACATTTATCCCGAAACTACTTATCTCATCACTCAAAAAAAACATCAAACTGTGCATATTGAGATAGAGGGTCAGGGGTTTGACATACTTCGTTTTTTGTACAGAAAATATAAAGATACCTTTAATGTACCCCTGGAATTTATAGCAGGTGCTTTCCAAGCTAATTTACAGGCAGAGCTAAATACATTCAAATCGCGACTACCACCCAAAATTACACCTATAAGCATAATTCCTAATAAAGTTTCTTTTATTCCGCAGCAAATGGTAAGAAAAAGAGTTCCTGTGGTCTTTCGCTCTAATATACACGAATTGCCCTACTACAACTACATCGTTGAACCTAAACTTATACCCGACTCAATATGGATATACGGCACCCCCGCACGCGTAGATAGAATACAAGAGTGGAACACACAAGTATTCAACCTACAAGATAATAAAAATATTTTTCAGGAACGCATAGAGCTATCCATCAATCCGTACGATGACTTGAACATACAAAAAACTATGATTTTGGTTCAAGGAGTGATCGGAAAATATACAGAAAACGTAATCTATAAAGAAATAGAACCCATAAATGTACCTGACTCAGTAGAAATACATCTTATTCCTAAAAAATTAGAAATTCGTTACAAGGTTCCCTTAAATTTGTATGATAAAGTAAGTGAGAAAGATTTTAGCGTACAAATTGACTATCAGCGGATACATGAAAGAGTATCTAATGGGACTCCTGAGGTTTTCTGTAAAGACAAAAAAGTCAGAAGTATACAGGTTTATCCTAACAGAATATACGTGGGCATACGTAAGAAAGGAAACCTACAAGGTAAAACAAGGACACCACTCTACTAAAAACAATATGTTTATTCATTCAAACTTAAAACTCTTAACATAGGTTTTTAATTTAACGTAAACAGTCAAGTATGTATAAAAAAGGAATTATCACAAGTTTAACTATTTTGACAGCGTATTTATGTCTGGCACAAAGTATAATACAACCCGAACCTGAGTGGAAAGTTATCACTTTTGCAGGCGGATTGATGGGTTACAAAGATGGAAAGGGCACAGAAGCACGGTTTAATAAACCTAACGGCATGTGTATAGACATATACGACAACATTTATGTTTCAGATGACGGAAACGATTGTATTCGTAAAATCACACCCGATGGACAAGTAACTACTTTTGTCAAAGGTATACATGGCTGTCCTGTTGCTGATAAAAAGGGAAATATTTATGTAGCAAATGACTTAGGACATGCCGTATACAAGATAAGCAGCAATGGTAAAATTAGTTTATTTGCAGGAGGAGGAAGACCTGGATACAGAGATGGAGTAGGTAAAAATGCTTTATTCAATCGTCCTGCAAGCATTGATATTGACGCTAATGACAATATTATTATTGCAGAGATGGAAGGAAATCGTATTCGTAGGATTAGTCCTGATGGCACAGTAACGACTATTGCAGGCAGCGGACAAGCTGGCTATGCCAACGGCAAAGGGAAAGAAGCCTCTTTTGACTATCCATTAGGTATCTGTATGGATGTAGATGATAATGCTATTATCGTAGATAGCAAAAATAAGGCTATACGCAAAATAACCCCAGATGGAGTGGTAACCACAGTCCTTAACAGCAAATTCAAAGGCTTTACTGATAAAACTAACGGTATCAGTAGCCTAAGCTTTGAAACAGGTAGAAGCAATAATATACGCTACTACGGTAATTGGACAGACATATATAATACTCCGTCAAATGACTCCTGGGGCGGGGACGTAGTATTAGATAAAAGTCATAATAACATGTATATTGCAGATGGTGGAAATAACTGCATTTTGAGAGTTAATTTTATTGAAAAAACAGTAACTGTATTTGCAGGTAATGGCAGACCTGGTAATAAAGACGGTCCTTTATCAGTGGCTACTTTCAATAATCCCGTAGAGATTGTAGTGGATAGCAAAGGAAATTTTTTTGTAGTAGACCATAATAACAATAGCATACGAAAAATTGAACGCAGTTTTCCCGAAATTCCTAAAAAACGCAGTGACAGTGCTTCTGTAGTCATAACGCCTGTAAAACCTACTCTCAGAGAAACCCGCTTAATTGGTAAAGTGATTGATGTAGAAACAAAACAACCTATTGAAACAAAAGTAGATATCATTGCTATGGATACTAAATTAAAAATCTCTTGTAAAAGCACACAAGAAGGATTCAAACAAACACTGAAAAATCATGGAGAGTACGAGCTGATTGTAGAAGCACAAGGATATTTACCATACGAAAATAAGCTAGAAGTAAAAGAAGGAACGGATAATCAAACTGTGATTGAACTTCATAAGATAAAAAAAGGAGAGAAAGTTGTTTTGAACAATATTTACTTTGAACCCAACAAATATACTCTGGATCCGCGTTCTTACGATGAATTAGAGCGAGTCTATAATTTTCTTAAAGCATATCCAACGGTACGTATACGCATAGAGGGACATACAGACGGAGGGGTAAAAGGTACTGATCCTGCTTATTTGCAAAAACTCTCCCAGGACCGTGCCAACGAGGTAATGAATTGGCTAATTAAAAAAGGAATAGATAGAAAACGTTTAGAAGCAGTGGGTTATGGTAGTTCCAAGCCTATTGCAGATAATAATACTGAGGAAGGTCGTAAGAAAAATAGGCGCACAGAGTTTGAAGTTATCACAGAGTAAGAAACACCACATTTTAGGCAAATAATTTTGATTTTTACAGGTGTTTTAATCGCAGTCAAAGATGCTTCTAAGAAAAGCGAAATTAAAATTTTATGGTGCCGAGAGCGGGAGTCGAACCCGCACGCCTTTTGAGGGCGCTGGATTTTGAGTCCAGTGCGTCTGCCAATTCCGCCATCTCGGCAAAATCATTGACAAAGGTACATCAAAATATACATACTTGTCAAGAAAAAAGTCTTTTCAAAATTATACTTGTTCTTGTAATGGTAAAGGTATCTGTCAAGGTATAAATTAGGGTGTTTTTTTGTAGTCTGTCCTGTATATGGGGCTAAAAACTAATTTTACTTTTGGGCGTGTCCCTTCGCTGCGCTTCGGGTCGGCGTGCTTCGGGCTACGCTATCGCTTCGGTGCTTCGCTTGCGCTCCGCACTGCTGACGCACCCTCCGCATGCCTCACGCAAGCCGCATTTTGATGCTTTACCTAGTTTTTATACACACTCTTACTTTACCTTGCTCGATGTTCATTATCAACTACTTATAGGGTTAAAATTTTTTACTTTGTTTCAATTACGTTCGTTTTATCTTATTTAACAATGACTTTCAAGTATTTACAAAGTTCAACCTTGAATACATGGACTTATTATAACCTTTTAACCCTGAATACGCAAGTTTTACCTTATTTTCTATTGACCCTCAATGAGTCACAAGGTTAAAATGTATTTTTACCTTGTTTAATGTTCATTTTGAGGTACTTACAAGGTAAAAATTTGAATAGATGGGTATAGTATATGTGCTGCGTTCTGTGCGTGAGGCATGCGGAGGGCGTGCGGTAGCACGGTGCGAAGCCCCTCGCCCACGTTCAAACCCTTGCCCAGGGGGTGGGGCGCAGCACCGTTAGCCCGTAGCACGCCGACCTTGTGGGCATACGCGCAGCGTAACGCCCACAAGGACACGCCCAAAAAATTAAAACTCAACCTTTGAAGATGTTTTTTTGTGTAAAATAAAAAATTGACTTAATGTAAATTATACAGTTAGTTAGGTTATTTTGTCTTAAAGAAAAGGGCATAACATCTTTATGACGATTTCTGTTGAAGTACAGGGTTTTTTCAGAGCGAGTAAAAAGTAGTTTTTTATGGTGTAGAGTATATGAATCAAAGTTCAATTCATTTAGTGATTAGATAATAATAGTTTTGTGCTTGCGTTGTAAAAACAAGCATATATCTGCCTTCTTTCCAGTTATTGGTTTGAACTACATGCATCCCTTGATGAACATAAAACGAACTTATTTTTTGACCATTCATAGCATATATACTTACAACCGCACTTTCGGGCATATTTAGGTAGAGGACATCTCTGAAAGGATTGGGATATGCATTCCAGTGCTTATCTTGTTTTTCATTATCAATTTGTAAGGGTAGGATTGTGAGAGTATCTGTGGTAGTAAATGCTTTACAGGAGTTGGACGCCCTTAATGTTACTACATAAGTGCCTGGACTGCTATATGTGTGGATAGGATTAACCGCAGTAGAACTAAAACTATCTCCAAAGTCCCACAAATAGTTCGTTGCGTTCATGGACTGATTATTAAAGGTTGCTGTGGCACCTGTTAAAGTGTAGTCAAATTGTGCGTGAGGTATATCGCCTGTACCTTGCCAGGTAGCTAAGCTGTCTAGGGTTACGCGGGTAGCTGCATATTGCAGCTGATAGGCTTCTGTGGGTGTTACTGAACCAAAAATGTAAGAAGACCCTACACAGCTTTTATGAAATAAAGTACAATAAAACACGCAAGCGGCTAAATAAGTACCTTGTTCAGTGGGGTGGCTTTCATCAGGTTCGTATAAATTTATGCTGGGAAAGCTATCTCTAACCATCTTCCATGCCGCACCTACGGGGGCTACACTACCATGCTCATTAGTAGCCATTTGTAAATAACTTTGTCTTAATCTTGCCTGCATCCCGTTGTAAGTACATACAGGAGGATAACTAGCACAATTCATTGCATCTCCGTTTTTTCGTCCCCAGGTCATAAAGAATACGGTTTCAGAACAGGCATTGTTTTTTGTGATATGGCTGTCTAATTTGTGTGCATAAGGAAAGCAATTAGCCGCAACGTAGCTAGGTGATAAGGCAGGAATTTGACTTTGCTCTTGCAAGACTACATAATCCCATGCTTTACTGTAAATTTTGCTTAGAGTAGTAGTGTTTGTAGAATGCAAATTGAAGGTATATCCGCCAAAAACCGCCATATCGTATTCTATGCTATCTCCCATAGAGAGCGCCAACTCCTGCACACGGAAAGGCAAATTATGACTACCTGTATAGCTGTTGCCAATAAACAGAACTTTAGTTTTTTGTGCATAGCTTATCAAGAGAACAAGATGCAAGTAAAGAATGATAAGTACTATTCGCATTATATACAAAGATAAATGAAAACGGTCAAATATAAAACTTGTTAGTAGTTACATTCTGTATTAGTAGATTTTTATAGAGATAGTGATATGATAAAGAAAGGATTAGTGATAGTGGGCGTGTCCCTTCGCTGCGCTTCGGGTCGGCGTGCTGCGGGCTGCGCTTCGCTTCGGTGCTTCGCTCGCGCTCCGCACTGCTGAAGCACCCTCCGCATGCCTCACGCAAGCAGCCAGTAAGCTAACTCTGCTTATACAAAAAGTAACCTTGTAAGTGCCTCAAAATGAACACTAAACAAGATAAAAATACATTTTAATCTTGTAAATCACTGAAAATGAAAATAAAACAAAGTAAAACCTCAATACATGGGGTTAAAGAGTTGTATAAAGTCCCTATATTCAGGGTTTAATCTTGTAAGTTATTGAAAATGAATGGTAAATAGGGTAAAACAAGCGCGGTTAAAACAAGATAAAAAATTTTAACTTTGTATGTGTCTGATAATGAGCATCAAACAAGGCAAAGCAAACGCACGTATAAAAACTAAGA
>JANWVE010000011.1:9241-30783 GCA_025057675.1 Bacteroidia bacterium | reverse complement strand
AGGGTATGAGCAAAGAAATAGTCATGCATATTGCCAAAGTAGATGAAGCATTTTTAAGAAAACATAATTTGATGTGAATTAGAATGGCATTTAACTTTGTAAATATCTGAAAATGAGTGTAAAACAAGGTAAAGGGGGTTTGATTTTACCTTGTTTAGGGAAGAAATGAAGACAAGAATAGGCATAAAACAAGGTAAAGCATCAAAATACTATTTGCGTGAGGCATGCGGAGGGTGCGTGAGCAGTGCGTAGCGTAGCAAAGCACCGAAGCGAAGCGTAGCCCGCAGCACGCCGACCCGAAGCGCAGCGAAGGGACACGCCCAAAAGTGAAATTATTTTTTAGACCTATATATTAAGTACATAGTTTCTAAAAAATGAAATAAAATTTGGTTATCTGGTAGAGAGTTGTATTTTTGAAGCATGAAAAGCGTGGTACGTATAGCATCGGGTCAAGGTTTTTGGGGGGACTTATTACGTGCACCTATTGACCAAGTCAGATGTGGACATATAGATTATCTCACTATGGATTATTTAGCTGAGGTAACCATGTCTATCATGAAACGTCAGCAAATGAAGAATCCGTCGGCAGGTTACGCACGCGACTTTCCCGAGGTTATCAAAGAAATTTTACCTGATATTAAGGCAAAAGGCATAAAAGTAATTTCTAATGCGGGTGGGGTAAATCCCTTAGGCTGTAAAGACAAAATTATAGAGTATGCCCGAGAACTTGGTATAACAGGACTTAGAGTTGCTGTTATACACGGGGATAACATCTTAGACCGTATTTCAGAGCTGCAAAGTAAAGGGGCTCTGCTCAATAATATGGATACGGGCGAACCTATTGCTAAAGTTCAAGAAAAGTTAGTAAGTGCGAATGTATATTATGGTGCAAAGCCTATAGTAGAAGCTTTACAGGCGGGCGCGGATATTATTGTTACAGGCAGAGTAACTGATACAGGTTTAGTTTTAGCGCCGATGATCTATGAGTTTGGTTGGCGCATGGATGACTGGGATAAAATGGCGTCAGGGACTATTGCAGGACACATTTTAGAGTGTGGCGCGCAGAGTACAGGGGGTAATTTTACAGATTGGTACAAGGTAGAGGGATTTGAGAATATTGGTTTTCCTATTTGTGAGGCGTATCCTGATGGTACTTTTGTTATTACCAAGCATGAAAGTTTAGGAGGATTAGTGAATGAAATGACTGTTAAGGAGCAGCTTTTATATGAAATTGGCAATCCTACCGAATACATTACCCCAGATTGTATAGCGGATTTTACTTCTATTCAATTGGAGCAGGTGGGTGAGCATAGAGTAAAAGTATTTGGTATAAAAGGCAAACCTGCCACACCTTTTTACAAGGTATCTTGTGCGTATCAAGATGGATGGAAGTCAACAACTACCTTAACCTACTCATGGCCACAGGCTAAATCTAAGGCTCTGAAAGCAGCTCAAATCTTGCAAAAACGATTGCAAAATCTCGGACTTGAATTTGATGAATTCAGAGCAGAATTAGTAGGTTATAATGCTTGTCATGAAAATGTAGCTAAATCGATTGAAAATGAAGATGATATCAATGAAGTACAGCTGAGGGTATCTGTACGGGGTAAGGATTTTAAAGCTATGGATAGATTCGGCAAAGAAATAGCACCTTTAATTCTCACGGGTCCTAGTAGTGTAACAGGATTTGCAGGAGGGCGTCCCTCTCCCAGTGAGATTATGGCATATTGGCCTGCGTTAGTACCCAAAGAGTTGTGCCAGCCTATTGTAGATGTAGTACAAATTTAGGAATTTCTTATCATACTTCTGCTCTGTGCGTGTTTGTTACCATATTCGGACTCGGTTACTGCACCGCACTACGTGCTGCACTTATATTCGGTAGTATATATTACTTAGCACTGCCCTCATACAACAAAATGGTCAAGTAATAGCGTTTGTGTAATTATATTTTTGAGATATTAACTCTTACTTATACTCCAATCCGTAGGGTTGAAATAGCCCGCAAGTGAATGTCATCAAAAATAGACTGAAAATAAAAAAGCGAGGGGACTCAACCCATTGGGGAATCAACCCTACGCCCTTGCTCTTGTTCTCTGATACAAAGATAGAGAGGAGTATTGCAGCTTTGCATATTTTGCGCACGAACGGTCAGAAAAAGTGCATGAACAGTCAGAATCTTAGCATGAACTGTACAAACTGCTACATGAATTGTTTTTAATTTTTTGGGCGTGTCCTTGCTTGCGTTTCGCTGCGCTCATGCAAGCAAGGTCGGCGTGCTACGGGCTAACGGTGCTGCGCCCCACCCCCTTGGGTAAGAGCGAAAGAGGGGACAAGGGGCTTCGCACCGTGCTAACGCACGCCCTCCGCATGCCTCACGCAAGCGGCATGCAGACTACGTCCACTTATTCAAACTTAACCTTGTAAATACCTTGAGAATGTAATTTGAGCTTCCTAGCTCAAATAAGTAAAAACATAACTACAAAGATAAAACTTGCTTATTTAGGGTAGAGTACTCTAAAAAGTCCATATATTCAAGGTTTAACTTTGTATATGCTTGAAAATCCATACAAAACAAGGTAAAAAGAGCATAAATAAAACAAAGTAAAAAATTTTGACCTTGTAAATGGTTGATAATCAAGCTTGAGCAAGGTAAAGTAAAGACATGTCTAAAAACAAGGTAAAACATCCAAAAGCTGCTGCGTGAGGCATGCGAAGGGTGCGTCAGCAGTGCGTAGCGCAAGCGAAGCACCGAAGCGATAGCGCAGCCCGCAGCACGCCGACCCGAGCGTTAGCGAGGGACACGCCCAAAAATAAACTTAAACCCAGTAAAAGGGTGTATCAGTATATTTGTTTGTCAATTCTAAACAATCTTAAATAACTGAAAAAACAATTTGTCTAATATATCATGGACATATACGACTTTATTCTTGAACATGAACACCAAAACCTCGCTGACTTATCGTTACAAAAGCAAAAATATATTCACTACTTACAGGGCTATGACTGGCAGTGGTTAGTTCAACAAATTGAGGGCAGAAAGGTAGCAAAGTCAAAATTACCTTTTTTGTATGCGCATAAATACATACAATATCCTTCAAAAATTTCACTAGAACAGTGCAGCAGCGAATTTACTGCCCGATACAAAGCTTCTTTGTGCAAAGGTAAAACGCTGATTGATATTACAGGAGGTTTTGGAATAGACTGTTTATTTTTGTCTAATAGTTTTGAGGTTGTTACGTACGTAGAAATAAGCTCAAATTTAGTGGATATTTTTAGACACAATTTATCTGTATTGCAGATTAAGAACATTCAAACTCATAATGCCGATGGATTAAAATTCTTGCAACAGTCTAACCAACATTATGATTGGATATACATAGACCCTGCTCGCCGAAGTGCGCAAGGTAAAAAAGTATTCTACTTGTCTGATTGCGAACCTGATGTTTTAGCCTATTGGAACTTACTCAAAACCAAAGCGAAAAACATACTTATCAAAACTTCGCCACTTTTGGATATCTCGTCGGTTTGGCAGTGCTTGCCTATTACCAGCACTTATGTTTTAGCCGTAAAAAATGAAGTTAAAGAGGTTTTATATCTAATTGAACAGGACAGCATGCCTTCCGAGTATATCTATTGCGTGGATGTAGACAACGAAATTATTCAAACTTTTGAAGGAAACTTAAAAACAGAACAAGAGGCATCGGTAGTGTGTGGAGGTATTGAAGCTTATTTGTACGAACCAAATAGAGCAATTCTAAAAGCTGGACTGTTTAAATCTGTAGCACTTTTTTATGGACTACAAAAGGTAGCGCCGCATTCTCACTTATATACTTCGCATAAGTACAATTCTACTTTTATGGGCAGAGTATTTCAGGTAGAACAAGTCGTACCTTACCGAAGAAAAATGTTTTGGCAAGTTTGTAAAGTAAAAACTTTTAATATCATAGCTCGTAATTTTTCTGATACTCCTGATCAAATAGCACAAAAGTTAGGCATTCAAGTGGGCAGCATGCAAGATTATCTTATAGCTACAAAGGATAAGCACAATCAGCCCACTTTAATACTTGCCAAACGTTTGAAATAGAATAGGATTTTGTTTTTGATGGATTATTTTCAAAATTTGATTTTTTTGGGCGTGTCCTTGCCCACGTCTCGCTGCGCTTGTGTGGGCAAGGTCGGCGTGCTACGGGCTAACGGTGCTGCGCCCCGCCCGCCCACTCCCTGGGCAAGGGTAAAAGTGTAGGCGAGGGCTTCGCACCGTGCTGACGCACGCCCTCCGCATGCCTCACGCATGCAGCAATCATACTAACCCCACTTATTCAAACGTTAACTTTGTAAGTTCATGAAAATCAATGTAAAACAAGGTAAAAATATATTTTAACCTTGTAAATTATTGAAAGTCAATTCAAAATGAAGTAAAATTTTGGGAATCAGGGTTAAAGGGTTGCAAAAAGTCCATGTATGCAAGGTTTAACCTTGTATATGCTTGAAAATTAAATGTAAAACAAGGTAAAATAACCCCACTTGAAACAAGGTAAAAAATTTTAACCTTATAAGTGATTGATAATGAATATCAAACAAGGTAAAGCAAGTGTATGTACGAGAGTGAGATAGAACGTCAGAATGCTGCTTGCGTGAGGCATGCGGAGGGTGCGTGAGCAGTGCGCAGCGCAAGCGAAGCACCGAAGCGATAGCGTAGCCCGCAGCACGCCGACCCGAGCGCAGCGAAGGGACACGCCCAAAAACCAATCCAGTCAAAATTTAACTCATAATAATAAAACTAACTCAAATACGTAAAATCTTATACAATAACCTTTGTACAATTAAGCCATCAACTGCATCATTCATACCTATCCCTTTGGCATTCAATTCAGCTTCAAAAATAGCTTCTATAATTACACCGAGCTTATCCTTACCATAATGCTTGGTAGCAGTAATGTAGTCCTTTACCACAAAGGTAGGTAACCCTAAAACTTCGGAAGCTTTTTTTTCATCATATACTTGATAGGCATGCAAACGCCAAACCTTTTCAAAAAAATAAAATATATTAGATATAATAACTATGCTCGGAAACTCCTTCTCATGCTTGATAAAATACTGTAAAATTAAATATGCTTTTTGTGCATTTTTATTTGCTATGGCAGAGATAAACTCAAATATATTGAAATCTCGGTTAATACCCATGAATTCGCTTACTTCGTTTTCAGTAATTTCTGTTAGACCTGCACAATTTAACACCAATTTATCTAGCTCTTTGTCAATTCTGGATAGATCACTACCCATTTGAATAGCTATCATTTGTACAGATCTGTGAGAGAGTTTAAGCCCTTTACTAATAGCATGTTCTGCAAGCCACTGTGGAATTTGATTTTCATACAAACGTTTAGACTCAAAAGATATTCCTTTCTTGTGTATAGATTTAGCATATTTTTTGCTTTCAAACTTATCTATTTTGTCTTTGTAGCAAAAGCAGAGTACCGTGCTAAGCTGGGGATTTTCAAAGTAAGGTATTAATTTTTCTAGTTCTTTTTGCATTTTTTGGGCTTCGCGCACAATGATTAGTTGATAATCGGACATCATAGGATAGCGCTTAGCCGCTGCGGCTAGTCTGTCTGCGGTAAGTTCGTTTGCATACAAGATAGATAGATTAAAATCTTTTTCATCAGGTTTAAGAACATAATTCAAAAGTAAATGCTCTATTTGGTCAATAAAGAAGCCTTCCTCGCCATGCAAAAAGTAGATGGGGTAAAATTTTCTGTTTTTGATTTGCTGAATAAGAGTTTGTAGAGTAGGTTCACTTGATTTTGCTTTTGTCATTATTCTTTGTGGTCTAATGCATACTGTTTTAACAAGTGTGAGATTTTATAGCGATCGTCGCAAAGGTCGTCATATACTGCTTGTAGTACTTGGTACACCTCCCGATATCCTATTTTTTTAGCCCATTCAAAAGGTCCGAAGGGATAGTTTACACCTAGCTTCATGCCTAAATCAATATCCGCAATAGTAGCTGTGCCTTCTTGCAAGGTAAAAAAAGCTTCATTGATAATCATACATACTACTCGGGGTGTAACCATGCCTACGCGGTCATCTACAATAGAAACTTTTTTATTTAGTAGTTCGCCTAAATTAAACCAAGTATCTCTATCCGAGCGGTCAGCAACAGTACATTCTATAATAGGTCTATCAATAAAAGTGGGCATACAGTTCATACCTAATAAGGCGCACTTAACCTCACCGATGCGGTTAATTTCTCTTTGTAATGTAGTTCTTACTGCGGAGATAACAACAGGTCTGTTTTTAAGAGGTGCGTAATAGGGTAGATGTTCAGGAGTATTTTCGTAGTTAAGGTCAAAAATAGCGTTATATAAGGTTAAATCCTCATTAGGGAGTTCTTTTTCTTGAATACGTACAATTTCATGTAAATTGCCGAAGGCGGCTTGAAATTCTTGTACCCTTTTGTCTGTTCCAATAAGTGCGATTCTCATACTTTTACTTTTTAGGGATAACCTGACCTACAATATATAGCACTTCTATACTTGGGTCTGTATTAGCAGTAATGGTAATAGACTTATTGACAATACCTGGTTTACCTGTGCTATTGTATACAACATGTATTTTGCCTTCTCCGCCGGGGGGAATGGGTGCTTTGGGGAAGTCAGGAACAGTGCATCCGCAGGAAGGTTGTGCATTAGTAATTTGAAGGGGGGTTTTACCTACATTTTTGAATTTGAAATCAAATTCGCGTTTTTCTCCTTCTTTTATCTGACCCATGTCATATTGTTTAGTAGCCCACAATATTTTGGGTCGCATCTCTTCTATGCGTTTGAGAGACTCTTCTCTGGCTTTTTTCGGGTCTTTCACTGTTTTCTTAGGTTGGCAAGCACTTAACCCTACTAACACAGCACATATAAACACAGGTACTTTCAAGTGCATAATGCTGTTTTTCTTTATTTTTATTGTTTTTATTGATTTTTCACTTTTTCCATAAGTTCTTCGATGTCCATGAGCAGTCCTTCGGCTTTTTCTTTGGTTTCTCGGACTACCTCACGGGCAAGGTGCTTTCCTTCATTAGCAAGCAATTCCTCTTCGTTTTTGAGTTTGTTGACATATTCTTTTAATTTTTCAAAAGCATTTTGGAGTTGAAAAACAAGTTTTTCTCGGGTATTTTTGCCTTTATCGGGGGCGAATAAGATGCCTATAGCTAACCCAATACCCAAACCTAATAAAAATGAACCTGTATTTTTTGTCATAGCTTTTTCTTACTTTGAGTAATAGTTCCTTTACCTATTTTATGGATTTGTTTATTTTCCTGCAAATATACAAGAATTTTATCTAATACACCGTTGATAAATTTATGACTTTCGTCGGGATTAGCGTATATTTTAGCCATTTCCATGTACTCATTAAGACTTACCTTCACAGGAATTTGAGGAAAGCATAGCCATTCTGTTAGGCATAATATCATCAGTACACGTTCCACAGTGCTTACTCTTTCCCATTGCCAATTTTCTAGAAAACGTGTAATAAGTTGGATATATTCTGGGGTGTTTCTTAATGCTTGGTGGTATAAGTCATGCAATAGAATGTAATTTTCGTTTTCTTTTCCTTTTTGAATAAAATTTTGGAGATATTGTAAGTACTCGTCTTCGTTTGTATTTTGATTTTGAGTATTTTTTTGAAGGGTTTTTGCGTATTGGGTATTATTTAACCAGTATTGGTTAGGGTCTAACTGATTGACTAAAACGGCATAAACCATGTTAAAAGCGACTATTCTCACCTTACGTTTATTAGTATTAGGTGTTTGATTCATGATGCAATATTAAGGATTATGTTGGCAATAGAATGAGGAGAGAGATTATAGCGAAGAGTTTAGGGGGTAGGAAAGAGGAAGATGATAGTAGTAATTTTGGGCGTGTCCTTGCCCACGTCTCGCTGCGCTCGTGTGGGCAAGGTCGGCGTGCTACGGGCTGACGGTGCTGCGCCCCACCCGCCCACCCCCTGGTTATGGGGTTAAGGGCGTGGGCGAGGGGCTTCGCACCGTGCTGACGCACGCCCTCCGCATGCCTCACGCAAGAACGTCGCAAGTATGCTAAGTCCAATTATACAAAATCTAACCTTGTAAGTACCTGAAAATGAACTATAAACAAAGTAAAAATATATTTTAACCTTGTAAAACCTTGAAAATCAATTGAAAATAAGGTAAAATTTGCGTATTAAAGGTTAAAGGGTCGTGTAAAATCCATGTATGCAAGGTTTAACCTTGTATGTACTTGAAAATCAATGTAAAAAAGGTAAAATAACAACTTTTCAAACAAAGTAAAAATTTTTCACTTTGTAAGTGATTGATAATGAAGATTAAACAAGATAAAGCAAAGGTATGTATATAAACAAGGTAAAGTGCTAAAACGCGGCTTGCGTGAGGCATGCGGAGGGTGCGTGAGCAGTGCGTAGCGTTAGCGTAGCACCGAAGCGATAGCGTAGCCCGCAGCACGCCGACCCGAGCGCAGCGAAGGGACACGCCCAAAAATAAAACTCATCTTGCTTACAGTATCACAAATCGTTTTCCCCAAGTATTTCTAAACTCATACTGTTTTTTATTTAGATTTTGTAAGCGTAATTAGATTAAAAATGTTCATCTTTGTAATAGTAATATGAAACAGCCTGTTCCTATCACAGTAGCGTACGGCGATGGCATTGGTCCTGAAATTATGACCGCCGTCTTGCAAATTTTAGAAGCCGCAAGAGCAAATATCCAACCCGAAGTAATAGAAGTAGGGGAGAAAATTTACTTGCAAGGGAATACATCAGGGATTCCTGATGCCGCTTGGGAGTCTATCAAGCGCACGGATGTTTTTCTTAAAGCACCTATTTCTACTCCACAAGGTGGGGGATATAAAAGCCTCAATGTTACTATGCGCAAAACACTGGGTCTTTTCGCTAATGTGCGCCCTTGTATTTCTTACTACCCTTTCATTGAGAGTAAAAGCCAAGAGGGTATGGATGTGGTCATCATTCGTGAGAATGAGGAAGACCTCTATGCAGGAATAGAACACCAACAAACCGACGAGGTAGTCCAATCCCTTAAACTGATTAGCCGACCTGGATGCGAAAGAATTATTCGTTATGCGTTTGAATATGCATTACAATACGGTAGAAAAAAAGTTACTTGTTTTAGTAAGGATAACATCATGAAGCAAACAGATGGACTATTCCACAAAATTTTTGATGAAATCGGTGCAGAGTATCCACAATTAGAAAAAGAACATTGGATTATTGACATTGGTGCGGCAAAGTTGGCGGTTAATCCTGAGAAATTTGATATTATTGTAACTTCAAATCTTTACGGAGATATTATCTCGGATATAGCGGCTTTGGTTACGGGTTCTGTGGGATTAGCGGGTTCAGCTAACGTAGGCGGTCAGACAGCCATGTTTGAAGCCGTACATGGTTCTGCACCAGATATTGCAGGTAAAGGAATTGCGAATCCGTCAGGGTTGTTGTTAGCGGCTATACAAATGTTAGTACATATTAAACAGTACGAAACTGCAACCTTAGTCCATAATGCATGGCTCAGAACTATTGAGGATGGCATTCACACGGGGGATATTTATCGAGAGGGTACTTCTAAGCAGCGTACGAATACTGAGGGTTTCACTAGAGCTGTAATAGAGCGTTTAGGAGATACTCCCAAGACTCTCAAAAAAGCTCATTATCAGCCAGGTCAAGGTAGTCATACTCACTATACTGTGGGACAATATACCCGAAGACCTGCAGCTAAAAAGGAATTATTAGGCGTAGATGTGGTACTTCATTGGAGGGGCGAAACAGGAGAAGGATTAGCACAAGTGCTATCACCTTACAATGATACACTCAAACTTAAAACTATCTCTAATCGTGGTGTAAAAGTATATCCTGATAGCCAAACAGAAAGCTACTGCACTGACCACTGGGCTGTGCGATACATGAACAATAATGAAGTTATATCTCATCAAGATATCATTGATTTGCTGCAAAGACTGTACAATGCAGGATTTGATGTAGTAAAAACAGAAAACTTGTATCGTTTTGATGGTAAAAATGGTTTTTCATTAGGGCAAGGGGAGTGAATAAAGGCTCTCTTCGATTTTTTAATCTTGTTTAAGGGTGATGATGAAAAAGTTATGTATGAATATCTGAATATATGATTTTTTAGTCGCTAGAAGCAAAATCATTTTAATAAATTCTTGTATTAAAAATCTTACAGAAAATTTGTGTATGAAATTATTTTGTATTTTCGTTTTATGAAGATTTATTTGTGGTACCTGTACTTATTGCCAAGTTTGATATATGCACAGAGTTATACAAAATACATTATAGGGGATACAAGCGATGTACATACCTCTTGCCAGTATCGAGTCACACTTATGGGTGGTGCTAGTGAACACGATTCTGCATCAAAATGGTTTTTGCAAGGTGCGAATGGAGGGGATGTGGTTGTACTTCGTACATCAGGGGCAGATGGATATAATAGCTACTTTTACTCGGGATTAGGGGTGAGTGTTAATTCTGTGGAAACAATAGTGATGCACAACGCTTCTGCGGCCTACGAACCTTATGTTATTAACCGAATTAAAAATGCCGAGGCTTTATGGTTTGCAGGAGGTAATCAGTGGGACTATGTATCATATTGGAATGATACCCCCATAGATAGTGCTATTGAGTACTTAATCCAAGTCAAAAAAGCTTCTATCGGAGGTACTTCTGCGGGCATGGCAATTCAAGGCGGATTAGTATTTACGGCTCAATACGGCACAGTTACCTCTGCTACTGCACTCAATAACCCTTACCATACCAACGTTACCCTGCTTAAACATGATTTTATTCATCATACTTGGTTGGAAAATGTAATCACTGATACTCATTATGATAGTCCCGACCGTAGAGGAAGGCATACTACTTTCATAGCCCGTATCATGCACGAGGATAACACAGATGTATTCGGTATTGCTTGCGATGAATATACAGCCGTATGTGTGGATAGTACAGGTATAGCCCGTGTATATGGAGATTATCCTGCGTATAATGATTTTGCATATTTCATCCAGCCTAACTGTGTCCTGCCTAACACACCCGAAGTTTGTACCTTAGGAACTCCACTTACTTGGAATAGGTCAAATGAAGCCCTTAAAGTATGCAAAATACCAGGTACAAACACAGGCACTCATCTTTTTAACCTCAATGATTGGAAAACTAACGTAGGAGGCACTTGGGAAAATTGGTACGTGATTGCAGGTACTCTATACACAGCCTCTGGTAGTCCCCCAAATTGTACTACTAACTCACAAAATCAAACAAATTCTCTAAGTACTGACTTCTATATCTATCCTAACCCTGCCCAAGATAAAATTTACATAGACCTACCTCAACAAGGTCAGGTAAGTATCTATAACACGATTGGACAACTTAAATGCCAACAGTTACTACCAAGTGGTGTGCATAGTCTTGATGTAGAGTTTTTAAGTCAAGGTATTTACAGCGTTGTTGTACAAAGTCATTCGTGTATTATTTACAAAAAATTGTGGATTAGATAAAAATTTGATGGTATCTTTTTTGTTATTTCACGAGTTAAAATCAAGCTTATGAAAAAAAACATTTTCATCCTTGGAGTTATACTTGGCTTTTATTCTGTTTTTGCACAAGGGGTGATAGACTCACTGGTTAAATCAGTTCCTTGCATGAAAATAGGAGAGAAGGCTCCTGTATTTACTGCTGTTAATCAAAATGGGGGAATGGTGAGCATGAATAAGTATAAAGGTAAAAAAAACGTACTATTGATGTTTTATAGCGAACAAATCTACTCGCATCCTAATAGTCCTCTGCAAAGTGAAGGACAAGCACAAATCAAAGAACTAGTAAATTCTGCGGGTAATCTTAAAACAAAAGACATAGAGGTCATTATGGTTACCCCAGATAGCCAAAAAGATATTTTTGAGGTTATTGAAACCACAGGTGCGCAGTTTTCTTTTGTGCATGATAACGATCATCAAATCATGGACTTGTATAGATCTTCCATCAAAATACCTGCAAATCACCCCGAGGTACAAGCTATGCTTCAAAATGGGGTAAAACTAATTAAAAAACCTCATGAAAAGGAGTACACTTTGCCTGTGCCAGTCATTTATCTTATTGGTAGGGACGGTATTATTAAAGGGGTGTTTAATGGAGCAAAAATGGACGACTACCGCAGAGAAATAGGTAGTGAAAAAGCGAATATATATACATGGGAGTACATATCTGCTAAACTCAATGCCAGAGATTAGATTATACTCTTTCTCACCTCTTTTTTCTCCTTTCTTATTCATATTCAATATGTTATATTTTTGATTTTCACTGACGCAACTGACGCAAGATATAACATTGTTTAAAGACCTGATTTTATTATACTTATACATATCACACTCTTTTAACCACAGCTATTACAACCAGTATTTGCATAATATCTTTTTTTTGTATAGTTAAGTAGGAATGTTCCTCGTTATCAGGTATGAGGACAAGGTGGTCTTCTTTTTCGCGTATGCGTTTTACCGTGCTATCTCCCTCTTGGCTAACGATTACGTACATTTTATTTTTGTTAAACCCATCCATAGGGTTGTAGGGCTTACATATTACTATATCGCCTTCATTTAAGGTAGGATGCATACTCTCACCACTGACGTGTATACCATAGTGTAAAGTATTAGGTGGCAGTGTAGGTATATACATTTTTTCGCATAGTTCCCAGTCTGGATCTTGGTTGATGTTAAAATATCCCGCAGGAACTTTGTACGGCAACACAATTACATTTGGCTTAGCGTTTAATGGTATAGCTACTTCCTGAAACGGCTTCCAATCAAAAGGCTTCTTAAACTCACTTGATTTGTTTTCTTCAAAAACTGATTTTTCTAAATTAAGCGCCTTACAAATTTTTTCTATTAAATCATCTGACAAACTATTCCTTTGAATAGCATTATTTATCACGTACCTTTTTACTCCTATCAAATTAGCAAGTTCTTGTATCTTTATGTTTTTATCTATTAGAACTTTTTTTAATTGATTTACTCTACTCATTTTTTTAATTGTTTTTCAATGAATTGCCAAAAAATGATTAAAAAAAATTGCAATTGATTTTTTTTAATCTATTTTTGTCGTCTCAAAAATGAGACTATCTGTCTCAAATTTGAGACAAAAAACATGCAAAATTATATGGAAAAGTTAAAGTACAAAATCAGGCACTACATGAATCATGTACTGCCGAGAAAGAAAAGCGAAATCATATTTAACAAATTCGCTTTGCAGTGGAGTAAGTCAACTTACTGGCGTTATGAAGGGGCAACCTTCGACAGTGAAAAAGAAGACATTGAAAATCCTAACTATGAAATTTTAGACTATTTCAGAAGGGAGTTTAATCTCAACTCTATTGATGACCTATTTACTGATGAGTACAAAAATTATCGTGATCAGTATTTAGAAAAGCGCTTGCAAGGTCTGGAAGAATTAGTGCAGAAAGCCCTTGAAAATCTCAATATTTCGAAAGGAGGTAACCCATGCCAAGATTAGATTTCTCTTACAACTGGAATAAAAAACTAACAGCGAATCGGTATTTTACTACCATTCGCAGACGGGAGTTCTTAGTGCCTGGTGATGCCGTAGATATTTATTTAGACGGCAAAAAAATCATGAAAGCTATGGTTATCAAAAAACAAGAAATAAAACTATGGCAGTTAAGAACAAAAGAATACATATGCTATCTGGATACAGGTTATTCTGCCAAAGAGACCATTGAGATACTCAAAAAAATGCACGGCACAAATAGCGAGAACACCACTTTTTATGTCTATTTATTAGAGTGCGTTGTCAGGTATGATGAAAAGGAGGAGTATAGAGATGAATGATAAATTAACTATTTTACAGGATAATATTGCTTGGGCAAATGATTTTATTAACAAGTTAAACGCCCAAATGGCTTTTTTAGAAAAAAAAGCCCGAGAAACTGAAAAGGACACACCCAAAGCCAAGAGCATAGAAATTTACTACGCCTTGCTTAATGAAGCTACAGAAATAGCAAGCGAACTTATTACAGCCTGCAAAGTGATAGAAGCTTATTTATACAGAAATGAGTTTTTAGAACTTCAATATACATTAAGCAAGACCCAAAGAGAGTTTGAGAGTGAGAACCTCAAACTCAAAAAAGAAATTCATGCGCTCAATAAGTTTATTCAAATTCAACGGCATACCATTGCTGAACTAACCGACGAAGTCAATTCTTACAAAAAATCTTAATATATGGCATTAGAGTTCAAAGAAACAACCGTTGATAACAACGGTAATAGGAGTACTACGCCTGATAATAATCCTGCTAAAAAAGGTAGGAGTAGTGTACATGTAGCTAAAGAATACTTAGAAGAATTTTATGACTTTAGGTACAATACAATCACAAACACTTTAGAGATAAAGCGCAGGGATGAAAGTGTGTACAAGGAAGCAAATGAAAATGACTTGTTGTGTGAGCTACTTGAAGAGGGTATTCGTATCTCTGATAAACTGCTTAAAGTTATTTTAAGCAGTAGTTTTGTACCGCAATACAACCCATTCATTGAGTACTTTGAGAATTTGCCTAAATGGGACAAAAATAAACCTGATTACATCAAGGAACTTGCGTCTTACATAAAAGCCAAAGACCCAGCACGTTTTGAAAAACATTTTCGCAAAATGTTTGTCAGGATTGTGCGTAGTGTATATGAAGCAAATTATTACAATAAACACTGTTTTGTCCTTGTTCATGACAAACAAAATTCAGGTAAAACAACCTTTTGCGAGTTTCTTTGTCCTAAGTCGTTAAAAGATTACATGACCTCTGAATTTTCACCTAATGACAAAGATAGCTTAATTGCTCTTACTGAAAATATTCTCATCAATTTGGATGAGTTAGCAACGTTGAGTAAAGCGGACTTAAATCAATTAAAAAGCGTGTTTAGTAAAACATACATAAAAGTTCGCAAGCCGTATGCGCGTAAAGCAAGTGTAGCTTACAGAGTGGCAAGTTTTGTCGGCAGCACGAACAACCTTGAATTTTTGACCGATGAAACGGGTTCGGTTCGTTGGTTATGTTTTGAGATAGAGGGCATAGATTGGGCATACAGGCACAAGGTAGATATGGATAACGTGTATGCGCAGGCGTTGTACTTGTATAAAAATGGTATAGAGAATGGGCAACTAACTGCGGAGGAAATAGCCGAAAATGAGATAATCAACCGAATTTACCAGGTAACGACCATTGAAATGCATGCTTTACAAAACAATTATGAACCCTGCGATGAGAACGACCCAAATGCATTAAAACTAACCACGTCTGAAGTTTTGACAGAATTTTCGGAGCTATTCAAGCAGGTAGGGCATAAGAGCAACATTATTGTGTTAGGCAGGGCATTGAAGTATTTGGGATACAGGCAGGTAACTATAAGAGATAATGGAATACCTGTTAAGAAATGGGTGCTTAAAAAGGCGGAGAAAGTTGTTTTTTAATTGATTTTTTTGGGCGTGTCCCTTGCTGCGCTCGGGTCGGGCTACTACGCACTACGCTTCGCTACGGTGCTACGCTAACGCTGCGCACTGCCTAACGGCATGCTTCGTATCCCTCACGCAAAAAACGAATGTAATATATCCGCTCAAAAAGAGCGGATATTTTTTTTGCTAAAGAGAAAAAAGTGAAAAAATATTAATGTAGTAAGATGCATCTTACTACAAATAAAAATCGGCTTTCTTGATATAAAGGACGCAGATTTTTTGTAGTAAGATGCCTAAAAACATCTTACTACATCTTACTACAAATGTTCAGATTTCCGCATGTAGTAAGATAGGATCTTACTACATTGAAATTTTATTTTTTTTCTCTTGGGATACACCTTTTGAAAAAAACAGCACAAAAAAAGGAGTGTTTTTATTTTATGTTTTTAAAAAAAGTATGTTCCGATAGTTGTCTGGCAACTAAAAAATTCACTCTTATAGTCCATTTAGTAATGGTTTATTAAACTTATCAAAGAATATTAAAAGTTTGTGAAGTTTTGTAAGGAAATAAAAAAGAAAAATTGAGACATTTTTTAAGTTTGTGCAGGTTATATAAAAGATGAATTTAGGTAAAAAAGTATATGATGTATTTGGGTACAAAGGATATTTTATATATTTTTGTACCATGTTGCGGGTCATGGTTAGTGAGCAGGCGAAGCAGTGGATAGAAGGCAAATTTGAGGAGGAAGGATTATCGGGTGCGGGCATAGAGCATCAAAAAATAGTTTCTAATGTATTGATTTGTTTAGTGCTTTTACTCAATGACCATGAATTTGAGAACAACTTTACTGCCGTACCCGAGACGCGCATACAGTATAATCCAAAAAACAAATACACTTACATAGAACCTGATATTAGCGTATTAGATGATAACGGCAAAGCCTATTTTCTTTTTGAAATACAAAAGTTAAATAACGAATATCCTGAGGCACGGTACAAAGAATTTATTCAAAAAAAATTATTAGAGCCACAACATCAGAATAATATACTTATAGCAAAGTGGTATGGCAAAAAACTTTATTATCACAGTCCTGTATTAGGGGACATAAAACAAAAATACAGTGAGCAGGAGTTAAACAAATTACAGTATTCTATTACATACGGCAGTAAAAAAGCAACCTATACAGGTGAGGATTTACTTTCTGCACAAAGCATGTTGCACTCCCGCAGGATACTCAAAGAAACCCATAAGCGCATAGATAAATTAGAACAAAGCGTAGATAGACTAGATCGCCGCGTAGATAAATTAGAACAAAGCGTAGATAGATTAGATCAACGCATAGGTAATTTAGAGCAAGGCATGGAGTTATTACTCAATCATTTTAATCTCAAACCTAATGAGCCAAAGGATAAAGATATTTTAGGCGGTTTAGATACATATTCAGACATGAATACGCCTAACCATGATATAAGCGATTATGAAAAATTCGTGTAAAGCATATAGCAAAAAAGAGTTATGTAAGTTGTATGGAGTGAGTTTGCCGACACTTAAGAAGTGGGTAAAACATTTAGTTTTATCAGGCAAGATTGATATACGTAAGCGAGTATTTACCCCTAAGGAGGTAGTTATAATTTTTGAGGAGCTGGGTAATCCGTTTGCGTGAGGCATGCGAAGGGCAAGCCGTTAGGCTTGGTGCGTAGCGGAGCGTAGCACCGTCAGCCCGTAGCACGCCGACCTTGTGGGCATGAGCGCAGCGAAACGCCCACAAGGACACGCCCAAAAAAATGAAAAATGTCAATGCCACTTTTATATGCATGCACTACACCCGTGTGCTTCCAAGAATATAAATTGTACAAAAAGAAAAGACCGAAATCTTAGGATTAAGTGAAGAGATTGCCGATGAGCTTTTAGCTTATTGTTTGGGATACAAAAAAGTACCCGAAACCTTAAAACCTAACCCTGCCCTAAACTTGGAAATGTCCAAAAAAAACACGATACTTGTAATATGTATTCAGAAGGCGATTTAGGGAATATAGAATCCTCTTACCAAACTATGGCAGCTTTTACCATAGCTTGCAACTACAACAACCGTTCAGATGCAAAATACAAAGCTATTTCTCATTTAGCAGTCAACCCACTTATATTAGGCAAAAGCGGATGCTGCGGCGATATAGTCTTTTATAGAGTTAAAAAAGATGAAGAAGGAAAAGAACTGGCACACAAATGGCTTAACTACGAACCCGTTGTAATTATAGAAATTGAACAAGGAAAAGATACATTAAAATTAGAAAGGTACTTGTTGGAAAGACAAAAATTCCCCACCGTAAAGGAAGCTTTTTTGTACAGGCTAGATATTGATAAAGAGGAATTGAAAGTAATTGATAATGAGTTTTACAAGGTAGAGGTAACTAACAATAACAACAAAATACAAACTATAACTACCGAAGACAGTTACAGCCAAGTATTAGGTTTAGATTTACGAGAGCTGTTTGATATTAACACTATACTATAGATATTTAATGTTATAATCTGCCACATTTTTTGATTTATATCAGCGTTTTTAAATAAGCGCTGATTTTTTTTGCGTGAAGCATGCGAAGGGCGTGCGTTAGCACGGTGCGCAGCGAAGCGTAGCACCGAAGCGATAGCGTAGTGCGCAGTAGCCCGACCTAAGCGCAGCGAGGGACACGCCCAAAAATAAATCAATCTCGTGAAAATATGAACTATTAAAAACCGTCTAATTAACTCGTAATGTTAAGGATATTATATATGTAGGGTTTTGCGGCAGTTAGTAGAGTAGTTACTAACTCTATCATGCTTAGTTTTATGGTATTGATTTTTTATTGCGGCGGATAAGTTTTACTTTTGTATGCATGAAAGAGGTTTTTGTTGTAGCTGCAGTAAGGACACCCATAGGTAAGTTTGGTGGTGCATTAAGAAGCATTCGCCCTGATGACTTAGCCGCCTTAGTACTGCGCAAAGCCGTAGAAAAAAGCGGAGTCAATCCTGATGAGATAGAAGATGTTATCATGGGTGCGGCTAATCAAGCGGGTGAGGACAACCGAGATGTGGCTCGTATGGCTGTACTCTTAGCTGACTTACCTATCAAAATTGGAGGAGTTACGGTTAATAGATTATGCGCATCAGGATTGCAGGCGATTATGGATGCATACCGTGCGTGTGCATTAGGAGAAGGTCAGGCATACATAGCTGGCGGAGTGGAAAGTATGACCCGCGCTCCCTTCGTAATGTCAAAAGCAGAAACTGCCTTTTCCCGAAGCGTTGAAATATACGATACTTCTATTGGTTGGCGTTTTGTCAATCCTGAGTTAGCTAAGCGGTATCATCCATATAGTATGGGTGAAACCGCAGAAAATGTTGCTCAAAAATATAACATAACGCGAGAACAACAAGATGAATTTGCTTATCATTCGCAGCAAAAGTATGCTAACGCAGCTTCACAAAACCGTTTTGATGACGAAATTATACCTGTAAGTATTCCTCAGAGTAATGGGGAAGTAGTTATATTCAGTAAAGATGAGAATCCCCGTCCCGATACTACTTTGGAAAAGTTGGCTAAACTCAAACCTGCTTTTCGTAAAGATGGTACGGTAACCGCAGGCAACTCATCTTCTTTGAATGATGGTGCAGCCGCTTTGGTTTTAGTCAGTGAAGAGATTTTAAAGAGGTACAATCTTAATCCATTAGCGCGCATTATTTCTGTGGCTGTGGCTGGCGTACATCCTGACATTATGGGTATAGGACCTGTGCCAGCCACCCAAAAAGCACTTAAAAGAGCAGGTTTATCTGTTGAGGACTTGGATTTGATAGAACTTAACGAAGCATTTGCATCGCAGTCTATTGCTTGTATACGAGATTTGAACTTAGACCTTGACAAAGTAAATGTTAATGGAGGTGCTATCGCTATTGGACATCCTTTAGGGTGTTCTGGAGCAAGAATATCAACTACGTTAATTCATGAACTACGCAAGCGGCGTAAAAGATACGGTTTAGCAACAATGTGCGTAGGTGTAGGACAAGGTGCGGCTATAATTTACGAAGCATTATAGCATATTAAGTCTATTTTTTCTTTACATAAAAGGCTTCGTCTTTGGATTTTTAACTTTTGGGCGTGTCCTTGTGGGCGTTACGCTGCGCGTATGCCCACAAGGTCGGCGTGCTGCGGGCTACGCTTCGCTTCGGTGCTGCGCACTGCTGGCGCACCCTCCGCATGCCTCACGCAAGTGGCTAACAAACTCAATCCGCTTATAAGCCTCTGAAAATGAACATCAAAAAAGATAAAACAAGGATATGCATACAAACCAAGTAAAACATCAAAATACAGCTTGCGTGAGGGGCATGAAGCAAGGGCGTAGCCCTGTGCGAAACAAAGTGAAGCACCGAAGCGTTAGCGCAGTGCGCAATGCACCGACCCGAGCGCAGCGAGGGACACGCCCAAAAAAATAAAACTATCCCACTAATAAGATTGAACAAGATATATATTTTGTGAAATGTGTACACTCAACTACGCTTTTCTTTACCTTTGCTTGATGAAATTAAGTACCTTCGCAGACCGCTTATACAATGCTATTGAACAAAAAAATGCACCTATCTGTGTAGGATTAGACCCATTTTTAGAGAAATTACCTTCGCATATTCTTACACAGTATCGCCAAGAACTCGGAGACACAATGCAAGCAATTACACAAGCCATTTTAAGCTTTAATTGTCAAATTATAGACGCAGTGGCAGATATCGTTCCTGCGGTTAAGCCGCAAATTGCTTTTTATGAGCAGTATGGAATAGCAGGCTTAGAGGCTTACAGAGAAACCTGTTTATATGCACAAAAAAAGGGCTTATTAGTCATTGCTGATGTAAAAAGGAATGATATTGCCAGTACAGCACAGGCATATGCACAAGCATATCTGGGTAAAACGAACATTTTTGGACAGGAAATAGAAATGTTTCCTTCGGATGCGGTTACTATCAATGCTTACTTAGGCAAAGATGGGATTGAGCCATTCATACAAGCCTGTAAAATCTATTCTAAGGGGGTTTTTGTTTTAGTACGCACTTCTAACCCATCTGCTAGGGACTTTCAAGATAAAACTTTGATACAGGGCGCTACTCTGTTTGAAGCCGTAGCAGAGGAGGTTAATGAATGGAGTAAGGTAATTATGGGCGAATGTGGTTTTAGCAGTATAGGTGCAGTCGTAGGTGCAACATATCCGGAGCAGGCAAAAAGGTTGCGTCAGATAATGCCTAACACATTTTTTTTAGTACCTGGCTACGGCGCCCAAGGCGCTACGGCAAAAGAGGTAGAACCTTGTTTTATACAAGGTAAAGGGGCTATTGTGAATGCATCTCGTAGTATATTATACGCTTTTGACCCTCAAAAACCTGAACAATTCGCAGATGAGGCTAGAAAAGCAGCTGTAACTATGCAACAAGATATTTTGAGTGTATTGTAAAGTTAATGAACACATGTAATTAGAGTTAAGTTTTATTTTGGGCGTGTCCCTTCGCTGCGCTTCGGGTCGGCGTGCTGCGGGCTACGCTTCGCTTCGGTGCTACGCTGCGCTCCGCACTGCTGACGCACCCTCCGCATGCCTCACGCAGCAGCTTTTGGATGTTTTACCTTGTTTTTATGCATACTTTTGTTTTACCTTGCTTAATGTTCATTATCAAGTACTTACAAGATTAAAAATTTTTACTTTGTTTTAATTACTGTCATTTTATCTTGTTTTGTTATGATTTTCAAGTGCATACAAGGTTAGACCTTGAATACATAAACTTTTGATAATCCTTTAACCGTGTATATCAAAATTTTACCTTATTTTCAATTGACTTTCAAGAATTTACAGGGTTAAAGTTACGTTTTACTTTGTTTAGTATTCATTTTCAGATACTTACAGGATTACATTTGGTATAACATCTTATCTTGAACTTTCGCAAATATTGTACTATTTCTAGAAATTTCCTAATTTTTACTACAAAACCTTTTGCTTTCTAGTATAAA
>JANWVE010000011.1:0-9235 GCA_025057675.1 Bacteroidia bacterium | reverse complement strand
ATCTTGAACTTTCGCAAATATTGTACTATTTCTAGAAATTTCCTAATTTTTACTACAAAACCTTTTGCTTTCTAGTATAAATTTTTTTCAGTGCAGTATAATTTTTTTGGGTACTCAACCTGGGTTCGTTAAATTTGTGTCAATAAATTCAAATGAAAAACAAATATAAATTCATAATTTTTGTACTCTTCGGAGCAATATGTCTGTTGACTGATGCCTTCTACAACAGATTTCCGATTGTTTACTCGGATACTTCTACCTACATTGCATCAGGATTTGAGTTGGAAACTCCGTTTGACAGACCCATAACCTATGGATTATTTGTGCGGTTTTTCAGCCTAAATGGACTTTCACTCTGGTTTGTAGTATTTTTTCAGGCGTTAATATTATCTTATCTTGTTTTTTTACTGATAAGATTGGTAACTTGTGAAAAATCCTTTCTCACCCATGGATTACTCATAATTATATTTTTGTCCTTGTTTACAGGGATCTCATGGACAGTCAGTCAAATAATGCCAGATATTTTTACCTCAGTTGCATTGCTTACTATGACTTTAATTTTGCTTGGCACATTCAAACGCATTACAACTGTTATACTGTATGTTTTATTTTTTATTGCGGTGGCTATGCACATGTCGCATATTTTGTTATTTATAGTGATACTTGTCCTACTATTTGGATTTAGAAAATACATATTTCCTAAAGAGCAGTTTACAAAAGTGCGATTAAAGATAGTAGTTTTACTTACACTTACTGTTGTTTCTGTGCTTACTATGGGTTCTGCTATGTCCAAGTCAAAACATGTTTTCTTCATGGGAGCGATGGTTGAGCATGGAATCGTCAGGGAGTACCTAAATGAAGCTGTATAAACCCAACCATATAAATTATGCAAATATAAAGACTCTCTACCGGACCGCGCTTATAAGTTTGTGTGGGACGAAAACAGCCCCTTCTATAAAATTGGTGGCTGGAAAAACACAAAAAGCGAGTTCAACGAAATAATTTATGGAACATTCACAAAACCCAAATATATTTTATTGCACCTTAAGGCGTCCTTCAAGGCTACCCTAATCCAGCTGACCCGATTTGCTGTAGGTGATGGTAATGGAAGTTTTCTTAATGGGACATCCTTATACGAAAGAGTATTTAGATATTTCTCCAACGACATACCAACTTACACTGCTTCAAAACAAAATAGGTCACAGCTTAATCTTTTGCCCTTGCTGAATGTTGTGTATCCTATTGTAATTATTGTGAGTTTGCTATTTCTGGTGTTTAGCAGAATAAAACTTTCATCTGCGGTAAGCGAACAGACCAATAGCATGATGATTATATTGTTTTTAGGTGTTTTCCTCAATGCTTGGGATTGTGGCACTTTTGCAAACGCTATTGACAGGTTAGGATGCAAAGTGATTTGGCTTGTTCCACTTATGATGGGTGTTGTATTATCCCAGTTTATACACAGCAAACACGTATCCCTGAGTTAAGTTTTTATGCATAGAAATATATTCACTCTGACAGTATTTATGGCGTGTCCCTGCACAGCGTTTCGCAACGCTCATGCGTGCAGGGTCGGCGTGCTTCGGGCTACGCTCACGCTTTGGTGCTTCGCACTGTGCTGCGCACACCCTCCGCATGCCTCACGCATACACCTGTGCGTAAACATAAAATTCGGTTTGAACACAATAAAAAGTATCAAAATGCGGGGGATACTGCGTGAGGGATATGGAGCAAGGGCGCAGCCCTGTGCGGAACGAAGTGCAGCACCGCAGCGCCAGCGCAGTGCGGAATGCACCGACCCAAGCGCAGCGCAGGGGCACGCCCTATAAAAATACTATACCTTGTGTATCTACGTATTAGAGTGGAAAAAATCATTACTAACAGCATATCATCAGGCAATAAAAACATGAAATGTCAATTTTGTTTTTCATTTAATTTTTCTCATTTTTGACTATCTTTGTGCGCAATCAATGAAGAAACTTTATTTTATTCGTTTTGCAAAAATATGCCCTTTTTGCTTTTTTTAATTCATTAGACAATTAAAATCACTACCGAAAAGCGTTACTCATGAAAAATATAAGTAATAGTACTATTATTCTGCTATTTGTGACAATTAACTTTTTCCTGAAATGTCTGTTTATTTCAGCAAATAGCCTGAACGGAGATGAAGCGTTCAGTGTATATCACGCACAAATGAGTGTTCCCATGATAATCAGTGAATTATCCAAGGGAAATAATCCTCCACTATATGAAATTTTTTTACATTTCTGGATTAAACTATTCGGGATTAGTGAACTTTCTGTAAGATTTCCCTCACTTATAACCAGTTGTGTTACGCTGATTTTTCTGTATTTATATTGCGCCAGATATTTCAATAGAAGAGTTGCTGTTTATGTCAGTCTGCTGTTTATTTTTACCAATTACAATGTCAAATATGCTCATCAAGCAAGAGTTTATGCCATTATGGGCATGCTGTCTATAATGTCGGTATATTATTTTACTAATCTGCTGCAGTATTATATTACCCGCCCCTATCCAAACTCTAAAATGAAGTTGAAAGAAGTGTTCAATACTTCATTTATCGTTCTTGTTGTGATAAACACCTTACTGATTTATGCTCATTATTTTGGATTTTGGGTCTTAATTGCTGAGTTGTTTTTTATTTTGTTGCATTACAGAATACTTATCAGGATTTGGAGAGAAGTTTTGGTATTTTCTGCTGTAATTTTGCTACTATATCTGCCAAATATCAAGGTCTTTTTTGTCAGGTTTGCCGTGTCATCTGTACATGGGAATCTTTTTATCCCAAAACCAAATGGTGTTGAAACCCTGTATAATATGATTTGGACATTTTGCAATCAGCCCGTGGTGGCTGTAAGCGTTATGATATTGTTGTTTGCTTTCGCTGTAAGTATTTTTGTCTCTAAAAAGCCTGAATTCAGGACTGATGAACGCTTGCCCGCACGCTTGATTGCATTCTTATTTTTTTTCATTTTTCTATCAATGTTTTTTATTTCATATAAAATAACCATGTTTTTAGACCGTTATCTTATGCCGGCATCTATCGGCTTTTATATACTTTTAGGCATTGTGCTTGACGGAATTATTGAAAACAAAAAATACAGATATTTTATCCCAGTTGTGCTTATAGCACTGTTTATAGTTACTTTTGACCCAAAAATGAGAGATAATAATGACATGAGAAAAATTACAGAATACCTTACCAAAAAGAGAACACAGAATTCATTTGTAATCATAAGTCCTTTTTACAATGACTTACTCTTTACCTACTATCATAACCGAAAACGCTTTCAGTCTAATACCGATAATTCTCTTTCAAGGGACTTACTGGCTGATCATATTCACCCCGAAAATGATGTCAAAAGAACTCAGTACCGATTATATTCCCATATTTTGTATATTGAACTGTCTGTTGAAAACAAATCCAACAGAATAATTCTGGAAAAGGAATATTCTCTGATTAATCAGTTTTCTGCTGGTACTTACAAAATATATGAGTACAGCAGGCGATAGAAAGAATTGTAACCTGATGTAAAACATCTGGTAGTTCTGGGCGTGCCCCTTCGCTGCGCTTCGGGTCGGCGTGCTGCGGGCTGCGCTATCGCTTCGGTGCTTCGCTGCGCTCCGCACTGCTGACGCACCCTCCGCATGCCTCACGCACGCCGCTTTTCAATGTTTTTATCTTATTTTCATGCATGCCTTTGTTTTACCTTGTTTAATGTTGATTATCAACTACCTACAAAGTTAAAATTTTTTACCTTGTTTTAAGTACGGTTATTTTACTTTGTTTTACATTGATTTTCAAGCATATACAAGGTTAAACCTTGAATACATGGACTTTACAGAACGTTTTAACCTTGAATAAGCAATTTTTATCTTCGTAGTTATGTTCTTATTTTTTTGAGCTAGGAAGCTCAAACTATTTTATCAGGTACTTACAAGGTTAAGCTTTCAACAAATAGATTCTGCTGACCTGCCAAGTCATTGCGTGAGGCATGCGGAGGGCGTGCGTCAGCACGGTGCGAAGCGTAGCGAAGCACCGAAGCGATAGCGCAGCCCGCAGCACGCCGACCCGAAGCGCAGCGAAGGGGCACGCCCAAAAAATAAATAAAGATAGTTCAAACTACTATCTATTGAGTATGTTCTACCTCATGTATATGAACTAATGCATCATAATTTACTTTGATGATTTTTTCAATATCCTCATCTGAAATAGCATAGCTGACAAACATGGCTTCAAACTGACTGGGTGCTAAATAAACGCCATTATTCAAATGATACTGAAAATACCGTGCAAATAACTGTGTGTTAGAAGTCATGGCGGTATCTAAGTTTGTAACAGGTACATTGGTAAAAAACAAAGTAAACATTGAACCCACCTGATTAAACTGATAATTTAAGCCTAATTTTTTTAGATTATTTTTGATACCCTCTCCAATGGCTGAAGCTTTTTTATTTAGTTGGTTGAGTAAATCTGGGTTATCGGCTAGTATACGAAGAGTGGTATAACCTGCGGTCATAGCAATAGGATTACCACTTAGTGTACCTGCTTGATATACTTTTCCCACAGGTGCAACACAGTCCATAATTTCTGCTTTACCCCCATAAGCCCCTACAGGCAAACCTCCACCAATGATTTTACCTAATGTGGTCATATCTGGGATTACACCGTAATACTCCTGCGCACCACCTAAGCTAATTCTGAACCCTGTCATGACTTCGTCAAAAATGAGTACAATACCCTCTTGTGTGCAAATTTGCCTTAGCGCTTGTAAAAACTCTTTTTCAGCAGGTACACAACCCATGTTTCCCACAATCGGTTCTAATATGATAGCGGCAATCTGGCTTTTGTTCTGTGCTACCGCTTGCTTAACGGCATTGATATCGTTGAAAGGTAAAGATAAAGTATCCTTTGCTGTGCCTTCGGTTACACCTGCGCTATTAGGGGTTCCAAAGGTCAACGCGCCGCTACCTGCTTCTACCAAAAAACTATCTCCATGACCGTGGTAGCATCCTGCAAATTTGATGATTTTATTTCGGTTGGTATATCCACGGGCGGCACGTATTGCACTCATGGTTGCTTCTGTACCTGAATTTACCATTCTAACTTTTTCTATGGAAGGTACAATATCGCAAATAAGTTTAGCCATTTCTACTTCCATACGGGTAGGTGCGCCGTATGAGAAAGAGTTAATGCTAGCTTGATATACTGCTTCTATGATAGGCGGGTAGGCATGTCCTAAAATCATAGGTCCCCAGGAGTTGATGAGATCAATGTACATGTTCCCGTCTTCGTCAAATAGATGAGCCCCTTTCGCACGCTTGATAAAAACAGGGTTTCCACCTACGCTCTTAAATGCCCTAACAGGGGAATTTACCCCTCCTGGGATATATCTCTTTGCTTGTTCAAATAGTTCTTCACTGTATTTTCTTTGCATACTACAAAGGTAAGAACAAAAAATATATCATAAGGTCTAAAAAAGCAATTTCATTTTCTGGGCGTGTCCCTCGCTATTGCTCGGGTCGGGCTACTGCGCACTACGCTAACGCTCGGTGCTACGCACTGCCTAACGGCATGCTCCGTATCCCTCACGCAGTGGTATTTTGATATTGTACTTTGTTTTTGTACATAGATTGGTTTTACCTTATTTAAGATTGATTATGAAGTACTTACAAGATTAAATTTTTTTACCTCGTATCAAGTTTGCTGACTTTACTCCATTTGATATTCACTTTCAAATACTTATGAGATTGAACCTTGTATAAATAGATCTCTTGCAACACTTTAATGCTGAATAATCAAGTTTTACCTTGTTTAATGTTTATTTTTCGTTGCTTTTAAATAAGTAGATTCAGTATGCTTGGCTGTTTGCGTGAGGCATGCGGAGGGTGCGTGAGCAGTGCGTAGCACCGAAGCGATAGCGCAGCCCGTAGCACGCCGACCTTGTGGGCATGAGCGCAGCGAAACGCCCACAAGGACACGCCCAGAAAAATTAAAACATACCCTTTGAAGATGGCTTTTTTGTGCAAAGGGTCAACAAAAAGTAAAGGAAAAATAGACTTACTATAAAAAATAAGCGCATACTCTTGTGTAAGTATGCACTTTATGAATGTAATCAAATAGTCGAATTAGTTGCTAATGCGAGATGAACCTACACGGGTCATAGCACAGCGGAAGCCAATAGTAGCTGATCGAGAAGTGTCTTGTTCATGGCGTCTTGCGCCACAAGTCATGTAGTAAGCGATATCTTTCCATGAACCGCCGCGATATACTTTGGTACGCTCACCTATCAAAGTAGCACTGTTTGCACGGCTTACGTTAGCTAAGTTTTCAGGTTTTGCAGTAAAGTACTCTCCTGATGTGATGTAGCGGTTATCTCCATCTACACGGTCATTTCTGCGGTGAGGGTTGAGATCGTCAGCGTCTTCGTAAGTAAGAATACGATAAGTGTCTTGTACCCATTCTGCTACATTACCTGCCATGTTATACAGACCGTAGTTATTAGGTTCACCCCATTTGGTATCTGTAGGGATTGTATATACGTCATCAGTAGTTCTGGGCGTCCAATCTGCGGCTTCGGAATACCAACCTGCGTAGTCTCCACGACCATGGTAGAAGTTAGCGCGCCATTCACCACGTTTAGGTCTGCGGGTAGTGTGCCCCTCCCATGGGTAGAGTTCATTATATAGCCCACCGCGAGCTGCGTACTCCCACTCTGCTTCAATCGGTAGGCGATACTCGGGGTATACTACCCTTTGATAGCGAGCAGCATCGGGATCGGTTACAGTAGGAGGATTATCCTGAGCTAACTTTCCATTTACAATAGTAGTACGCCACTTACAAAATTCTTGAGTCTGTAGCCAAGTCACCCCTACAACAGGATACAAGTTGTATGCAGGATGCTGAAAATAAACTTTAGTGTATGGGTCATTAAAAGCTAATTCTCTATACCATACCATAGTATCTGGAATATAGTTCTTGAATTTTTCATCCTCAGCGGGAATACTATCTTTTAGCCCATATAAAAACAATTTCCAGTCAAGGTTAGCTACCTCACACTCATCCATGTAAAAAGATGAAACGGTTACTTGGCGTGGGCGGGCATCCATATCATAGCCGATATCTTGCTCAGAGTTGCCAAGATGCATTGTAGCACCAGGAATAAATACTAACCCAGGACCTGCTTCCTGTTCTTGATACTTCTCCACAGTAAAAGGTGTATCCTCGCCAAATTTTTGCCCTGTTACTTGTGATACACGCGTGCGGTTATCCTTTTTCTTAAAGCATCCTGTCGCCAGTAATGTAATACTGACAATTATACTAAGGACTGCTATCTTATTAAGCCTTCTCATATTCGTACACTAATTAAAAATGAGTATAATATTACTGTTTTTAGAATTTTTATGCAATTTACAACAAAATGTTTAAGTATGCAAATTTTTGTATGAATATTTATGCAATTTCTGCACCGTGAGTCCGCAAGTGGTTGATTTTGAATTGATTATTTTTTTGTATTAAAATCTTGGACAAGGTACTTTGCGGAAGCGCCTGCCTTTTAGTTTGCTCGTTTGTTCTATTTCTACATTAAGAGAAATCTCGTGGGCGCCTAATCCATATCCACGCATATTAGAAGTGGTAATGTCATAGCTGTACCCTATTGTAAACATACCTAACTTAACTCCTGCTAATAAAATTACAGCGTCGTTCAGGCGGTACCATGTACCTAAAAGCAGCATTTGGTAGTTCCCGTATATACCTAAATCTATTTGAGTGAAAGGTCCTTGTCTTCTATATAGACCCCCAAAGCCTATATTTGTTTTTTCATTAACAGGAAGCAGACCACCTATATTACCTGTAACACGCATAGGTAATTGTGCATTCTGTCCATATAGTAATAAAGATTGATTAGGTTGTGTTAAGTGGTGCGCGCTGATACCTGCGTACAAGTATTTGTTGTACCATTCAATTCCGCCTGCAAAGTCTGTGTAGGTAATAGTGCGGGACGCAGGTAGATTCTCTCCTGATGGCAAACTACTATTAAATCCTGTTCTTGGGTCAATCTGATTACCAAAAGTAAGTAAATAAAAATCAATACTCTTTTGCGCAAATCCTGCTTGTCCACCGATAAGTAAGTTAGAACCGCCTAATCTAAAATTAGCCGAGTAGATAGCATTAAAGTCTAATGACTCTAAATTTCCTTCTCCTGCTTTATCCACGTTTATTATAGCCCCAACCCCATGGGTAAGCACTTTATTAACTCGTTTGCCTCCCTTATAAGAGGATCCAAATAATAGGGTTTGGTCGTATGCTGCGCTGAAAGTATTATAGCTTTTACCTAGCCCAGGCCATTGATTTCTGTATATTAAAGTAGCTCTAGGTCCTACTCCTGAACCTGCAAAAGCAGGGTTCATATACAGTTTAGCAGCGTAAAATTGAGAAAATTGTGGGTCTTGGGCAAAGCTATTCAAGAATATTACGCAGATAAAACAAGTTAATACATTTTTCATGATGACAACATCTCAAACAGTATGCGAAATTAAGAATAATTTTTTATTTTATCAACATAAGGTAGTAGATTTTCTGTGTGTCCCTCGCTGCAATCAGCGATACAACCAAAAAATACATTAGGTCTATTTTCTTTTTACAAAAAATAGTTATGAATTAGTTATTAAGTGTTTTTTGGGCGTGTCCTTGTGGGCATGAGCGCAGCGAAACGCACAAGGACACGCCAGAAAAATATCAAAAAACTCCGTACTGTATTTACTTTGTTTAGTCATTTTGTACATACAACAAAACTCCTCTTTGAATATCAACAAATTTGAATATCAACAAACTTGACTAAAAAATTCTTGCCATAAGTGGTATTTTTTATACCTTTGCTCTATGATAGAAGCATTTATCATCCTGCTACCTTTATTTGGCGCTGTACTCATTGGCTTGACAGGCTTATTTGTACCTGCTTTTCGCACGCAAAAAAACTTTATCGGCATATTAGCGACCACAGTAGTATTTATTCCATTCTTCATCTTGTTAAAACACTTCTTGCAGTTTGATAGTCAAAACATACCTCATTTTATCTTATGGAACTGGATAGAAAGCCACACATTTCAAGTCAAATTTGCCTATCGTTTAGACCAACTATCTCTTTTAATGGGCTTAATTGTTACAGGAGTAGGGGGATTGATACACTTGTATTCCATTGGCTACATGTAC
>JANWVE010000119.1 GCA_025057675.1 Bacteroidia bacterium | reverse complement strand
ATAGATGTAGAGAAACGGAATTCATACAGCATAGGTCAGGAGCAGATTATTGTCAGCCAAGCGGATAAAATTAAATTGAGAAAAAAGAAACAGAGTTTAACAACCTTCACTCAAAAACTATCTACTCAATATAGTGGTCATTAAATCCGTTTATCACAAAGGAAGAACCCAAATCGCTATCCTCTTCTCTACGGATTTGTCTCTTTCGGCTTCGGATATCATTACGCTTTACGTTTTGAGATAGAATTTGACTTTCAAGACGCCGGACAGCATTTTGGACTCAATGACTTTAAGAACTACAAATCCACCCCTCTGAAAAATTTTGTATCTATGAGTTTTTTATGACCTTCTTAAAATCCTTCTTGAAAACCAAAGAAAAGAACGCAACGCTGCTGATTTAAGTATTGCAGATACAAAAACTTTGTATCATGTTCATTTTCACTACGAATACTTATTAAAATATATCTCGCAACAGCCCGAGAAATGTTTTCTATTCCCCGATATTCACACCATTATACCCCCAGATATCGTTCATAATAGATAAAATGTCAACCATATTGATTTTTAAGACCCTTTTTATTTTTTTCTTTATTACTGTAATTCAAATAGTTATGAGATAATTAAGAAAAATATTTAACAATAAGGTTGATAATTTAGCGGAGATATAAGAAATATAATAAATTTGCATTCATGAACTCTAATTCTTACAAGTTATGGGAAAGTTTGTAGTTTCTAAAAGAAAAAATGGCGAGTTTCAATTCAATTTGAAAGCTGATAACGGCCAAGTTATCCTGACGAGTGAGGGATATACCACCAAAGCAAATTGCTTAAATGGCATTGAATCTGTAAGAAAAAATAGCGTGGATAAAGATCGCTATGAGTGTAAAACCTCCTCTGATAGTAGATTTTATTTTAATCTCAAAGCCGCCAACGGACAAGTAATTGGTACCAGTGAAATGTACGAAAGTGAGAAAAACCGTGATAATGGTATAGAGTCTGTCATGAAGAATGCTCCCGAAGCAGAAATAATAGACGAAACAACAGACTAATACTTAATTCTATTCTCTTACGCACTTTCTGCATCCCAACTAACGGTAAGTGGATTTTTCTATTCAGGAGGCTTGCTATAAATTAGACATAAATACTTTTCTTGTAAAGGTATTCTGCACTTTGCATTTTATACTTTGATAAAATAGATTATCTTTTAATGTTTTTGTGGGCGTTACGCTGCGCTGATGCAAGCAAGGTCGGCGTGCCACGGGCTAACGGTGCTGCGCCCCATCCGCTCACCCCCTGTGCAAGGGGTTGAGTGTGGGCGAGGGGCTTCGCACCAAGCCTGACGGCTTGCCCTCCGCATGCCTCACGCATGCAGCAAGTATGCTAATCCCATTTATTGAAAATGTAATCTTGTAAGTATCTGAAAATGAACATTAAACAAAATAAAAATATATTTTAACCTTGTAAGTATTTGAAAATGAGCATCAAACAAAGTAAAACTTATTTAATCAGAGTTAAAGGGTTGTAAAAAGTCCATGTATTCAAGGTTTAACTTTGTATATACTTGAAAATCAATATAAAAAAGGTAAAAAGACTCTAATTGAAACAAGATAAAAATTTTTAACTTTGTAAGTATTTGATAATGAACAGTAAACAAGGTAAAGCAAAGATGTGTATAAAACAAGGTAAAACATCTAAATACAGCTTGCGTGAGGCATGCGAAGGGCGTGCGTCAGCACGGTGCGTAGCGCAGCGAAGCACCGAAGCGATAGCGCAGCCCGTAGCACGCCGACCCGAGCGCAAGCGAGGGACACGCCCAAGAATCAGATCTAACTTGTTAAATCACTTGTTAGAATTTGTATAATCAGAGCTCATCTATCGTATTTTTTGTATTTTTGCCCCATAATGGAAAGTTTTCAAAAACTCATCCCCGTAACCATAGAGGACGAGATGAAATCCGCATATATCAGCTACGCTATGTCCGTGATTATCTCTCGTGCCTTGCCAGATGTACGTGATGGGTTAAAACCTGTGCACAGGCGCGTATTATACGGAATGACTGAACTTGGTTTAGCGTCTAACCGCCCTTACAAAAAGTGCGCGCGTGTAGTAGGGGATGTGCTAGGTAAATATCACCCTCATGGCGACAGCGCTGTGTACGAAACCATGGTACGCATGGTACAAGACTTTTCTTTACGTTATCCTTTATTAGATGGACAAGGTAATTTTGGTTCTATAGATGGCGATAGCGCCGCAGCTATGCGATACACAGAGGCAAGATTAAAACGCATCGCCGAGGAAATGCTCGCAGATATAGACAAAGATACCGTAGATTTTCAACCTAATTTTGATGACTCCCTCACTGAACCCACAGTCCTACCTGCTAAAGTTCCTAACTTACTTATTAACGGTGCGTCAGGGATAGCCGTAGGTATGGCTACAAACATTGCACCGCATAATTTACGCGAAGTAGTACAAGCTTGCATTGCTTATTTACACAACCCTGCTATCAATGTAGAGGAACTTACACAATACGTCAAAGCCCCTGACTTCCCCACAGGTGGAATAATCTACGGTTATGAGGGCGTAAAAGAAAGCATGCTCACGGGTAAAGGGCGTGTAGTAATCCGCGCCAAAGCAGAAATCATAGAAACCGATAAAAAAACCCAAATAATAATCCATGAAATCCCTTACCAAGTCATAAAAGCCAAACTCATAGAGCGCATAGCCGAACTGATGACCGAAAAAAAATTAGAAGGTATCAGTGATATTCGCGACGAATCTGACCGAGAAGGACTACGAATTGTTATTGACCTCAAACGCGACACAGACCCAAATATCTTACTCAATCACTTGTATAAAAATACTCAAATGCAACAAGTGTTCAGTGTTAATAATATCGCTCTAGTCAAGGGTAGACCTATGACCCTTAACTTGAAAGATATGATACACTACTTTATTGAACACCGTTATGAAGTAGTTATTCGTAGGACACAATTCTTGCTCAATGAAGCCGAGCATAAAGCAGAAATACTCAAAGGATTATTAGTAGCCTTAGACCATTTAGATGATGTAATTGCCCTTATCCGTGCTGCGCAAACACCTGAAATAGCAAAACAAGAACTTACCCAACACTACAACCTCTCCGAAGTTCAAGCTAAAGCTATTTTAGATTTGCGCTTACAGCGTTTAACCAGCATGGAAAGAGAAAAAATTGTTCAAGAGTACAACGAATTACAGCAAACTATTACCTACTACAAAACAGTACTTGCGGACAAAAACGAACAAACTAAAATCATAGAACAAGAGTTACGTGATGTAGAAACTAAATTTGGCGATGAACGCCGCACAGAAATTATCTATGCTGCAGAAGACCTCTCTATTGAGGACATGATTGCTGATGAAGAAATGATTGTAACTATCACAAAAAATGGTTACATAAAACGTACGCCCTCGGCGTTGTATCGTAGTCAGAAACGTGGGGGAGTGGGTTCAACGGGAGTCGCAACCAAAGAAGAGGATTATGTAGAACACTTATTTAGCGCCACAGCACACAATTATTTGCTCTTATTTACAGAAAAAGGAAAATGTTTTTGGTTAAGAGTTTTTGAGATTCCCGAAGGCGCAAAAAATGCCAAAGGGCGTGATATCAAAAACTTGATTAACATTGATGATGACGACCGTATCCGTGCTTATGTTAATGTAAAAAGTCTTTCGGATGAAGCTTATGTTCAAAACCACTATATTGTGATGTGTACGCAAAAGGGAGTCATCAAAAAAACGACGTTAGAAGCATATAGTAATCCGCGTGCGTCAGGTATTAACGCTATCAACATAAAAGAGGGAGATATGCTTATAGAAGCTCGTCTGACTAACGGTAATCATCATATTTTACTTGGGGCAAAGATGGGTAGAGCAGTGCATTTTCATGAGGACACTGTTAGACCCATGGGTAGGACAGCAACAGGGGTTATGGCTATGCGTTTTGATGACCCTAATGACCATGTAATTGGTATGGTAACCGTAGAAGACATGAATGCCGAGTTAATGGTAGTTTCCGAAAAAGGATATGGTAAGCGTTCGCCTATTGAGGATTATCGTTTAACCAATAGAGGAACTAAGGGGGTTACGACTATTAAAATCACTGAAAAAACGGGCTATTTAGTAGCTATAAAAGAAGTTACAGATAATGATGACCTAATGATTATGACTAAAAATGGAATTACCATTCGTACTGCGGTCAGGGGGTTACGTACTATGGGTAGGGCTACGCAGGGGGTTCGTTTAATTCGCTTAGCGGATGATGATGAAATTGCATCTATCACTAAGGTAGTGGCTAATGATGACGAAAATATAAAATCTTCTGATCTTTCTCAAAATCATTCAACAAATAGCATGAAGGTATAAGATGAAACTCTTTATGTATGATATTTTGGGCGTGTCCTTGTGGGCGTTTCGCTGCGCTCATGCCCACAAGGTCGGCGTGCTGCGGGCTGCGCTTCGCTTCGGTGCTACGCACTGGGCTAACGCCCACCCTTCGCATGCCTCACGCAAAAACAAGGTTAAATTCACCTCATTTCAATCCCTGATTTCTATATTTAGACTTCGTTTTCTCAACCAGTGTCTAATCGCAGGAATCTGCTTCTATATACTTTCAATTCAGACAGTTGATGCCCAAAGAGTATATGAGGATGAACCCGTAGACGCTAATATTTCACGAATCAACTTCATTGAACCCCCAATAACATTAGAACTACCTAATATTTCCCAAATAGTAGAGCAGAATAATAATAAATCTGAAAGTAGCAGAAAGGTTATTTTACCCAAATACACAGGTGCGTTTGTGGATAAAATTCCAGACTTTGACCATTTTAGATTAAGAGAAAGAAGACTTAATCAGGAAGGTAAAAATTTCAAAGGTTATAGAGTGCAGATATATTCAGGGTTAGACAATAATGAGGCGCAGCGTATTCGTTCAGATTTTATATTAAAGCAGCAGGGAAAGTACAACACCTATAACTCTTATGAACAACCTTATTATAGGATACGAGTAGGAGATTTTGTACAGTATTGGCACGCACGCAAACTACAGCAAGAGATATTAAAAGACTTCCCTAATGCTATGATTGTTCAAGATAATATTCATCTACCTAGCAGATAGTATGAAAAGACATTTCTTTTGCGGTATTTTTATTTTGGAATTAGTTTTTATTTTATGTTCAAACGCGCAGAATAATATCGGTCAGATAACTCTTCGTGGGCATTATGGTTATGTTATGCCACATACTAATATCATTACTCATCTTACAAATAACAGACACATAGGAATTTTTGAGTTAGAATATAATGTACAAACAGACGGTAGTGCAATATGGCAAGCGGCCTATAAAAAACCACGTGTAGGGACATCGTTATTATTTGCAGGCTTGAATAATCCCAACGTGTTAGGATATGCAATTGCCACACACTACCATGTAGATATCCCCATTATACAAAGTAAAAATACAGTATTTTCAGGAAGAATTGGGGCAGGTTTATCTTTCATAACAAAGCGCTTTGATCTAAAACATAACCCTAAAAATACAGCCATCGGTAGTCATATCAATTGTACTATCGCAGGTAATTTGAACCTCAAGCAAAGTTTGAAAAAAAGTTATTATCTTGAGGGAGGGGTAGCTATAACACACTTTTCTAATGCTCTTTTTCGCCCGCCTAATTTAGGTTTGAACTTAATTACCACTCACATGGGTATTACTAAAAATATCCTCAAATATAAGTGCAGCTGCGAAAAACAAAATAAAAAAACAACTCTTTATAACAAGAAAAAATGGGGATTTGCCGTAGATGCAGCTATGGCGGCAAAGTCTATCTATCCAGGAGATAAAAATTTATACGCAGCATATAATGTAAGCACCCAAGTACATGCAAGATTAAGTAATATAAGCAAACTCAAAACAGGAATAGAGCTTTTCCACGACAATACACTGATTAAAGAAATGCAAAGGCAGCAGCTTTTTATAGGCCAGGAGGAGCGGGTGGCGAAGCATGTAGGCATATATCTCGGACATGAATTATGGTTCTCTCGTATTGCTGTTTTATTTCGTTCGGGTTATTATGTCTATGATAAGTGGCAGAAACATGGAAAAATCTATCAAAAATATGGTATAAGGTATCAATTTCACAAGCATGTGTATTTGTACGTGCAAGTAAAAACACATTTTGCTAATGCCGATTATGCTTTATGGGGAGTAGGTGTTAATTTGTAGCTAATTCTTACCTTACAATCCACAGTTTTAGAATTAAAGTAGGATAGATTTTTTGGGCGTGTCCCTCGCTTGCGCTCGGGTCGGCGTGCTGCGGGCTGCGCTTTCGCTGCGGTGCTTCGCTGCGCTACGCACTGCTCACGCACCCTCCGCATGCCTCACGCAGCAGCGTTTTGATACTTTACCTTGTTTGTATACCTACGTTTGCTTTACCTTGTTTGATGCTCATTATCAAACACTTACAAAGTTAAAATTTTTTACCTTGTTTGAAATGCGTTCGTTTTATCTTGTTTTGTGTTCATTTTCAAGCATGTACAAGGTTAAACCTTGAATACATGGACTTTTTACAACCCTTTAACTCTGATTAAATAAGTTTTACTTTGTTTGATGCTCATTTTCAAATACTTACAAGGTTAAAATATATTTTTACTTTGTTTAATGTTCATTTTCAGATACTTACAAGATTACATTTTGTATAAGTGGGATTAGCATACTTGCTGCTTGCGTGAGGCATGCGGAGGGCAAGCCGTCAGGCTTGGTGCGAAGCCCCTCGCCCACACTTTTACCCTTGCCTAGGGGGTGGGGCGCAGCACCGTTAGCCCGTAGCACGCCGACCTTGTGGGCATACGCGCAGCGTAACGCCCACAAGGACACGCCCAAAAAACAAATTAAAAACAAATTATTCTTTAAGGTGTGAGCAACTAAATTGTGATTGCTTACTTAAAAGTCGCATCTAATCAAATTATGTATGTAATTCGCAATATTTTGTCTCACCTTTACACTTAATATACGTATATTTGTTAAGTATGAATGCACGTCAGGTTGTATCTTTAGCCATTTTAGGCATAGTTTGTCTAGTGGGCTTCATTTTATTGAAAAAATTAGTGAAATTAGCGTTTTTGGCTATAATTATTGCGGTAGCTTTAGGCTTGGGATACGTTGCTGTAAGGAGATTGTAAAGAACATAAATCTCTATCTCTCGGGATAACGGTAGGGCGTCCAAGGCGCCTTGCTGTTTTCCATCTGTATCTCTATTTGTTTAAGTTGGCTTTCTAATTCTTTAATTTTTGTTATTATTTGCTCCAATTCTTCTCTGGCTATAGTATAAGACTGTATTTGAGTTTGAGTAGGTTCTTGGGTATTAAACCAGGTCCCATACAAAGTATTCTCTACTCGGCTATAGATAGAAGGAGGAGTCTCAAAGTTTCTACGGGCTAAAGAAGCATCACCGAGTAAGGTTATACGCAGCATATTGTGTGTTTTTTGAATGTTCTCCAATTGAGCAAGCCATTGTATATCTGCTTTTGGCGTATTGACCAAAGCGGTTTTGAGGTACGTGATCCGATTATTAAGGTCATCACTGAATTTTATAGTTATATCTACTTGACGTTTTAGTTCTGCAATTTGCTCGTAAATAGCATGTACTTTTTCTTTGTCCTGGGCTACGAAAGTAGCGTTATTAAGTGGAATGACCTTAAATGTTTGTATATCAGTGATAGGAGTAGCTATTTCTTGCTCTACTTTATAGAGCTGCACAGAATAAGTACCTGGAACTACAAAATGTCCGACCTCGGGTTCAGCAAAAGGGTCAGAGATATCGTGAGATTTGAGAGAAGTGGCACTAGTGGGAGCATAGCGTAAGTCCCATGCCACTCGTTTCAGACCTTTGGAAGGTTCAGCTTTTAGGCGGCGTACAACCTCGCCTTTTTCATTTTTTACCATGAGTAGCAGGTAAGGTCTAGGTTCAGTGTCTTCGGCACGAATTTCTTCAAAAGTAGGGTAAGGAATATCTTTTTTCTCTTTTTCTAATTCTTTCTCCTTTTCCTGGCGTTTTTCTTTGAGTGTTTTGAAGGATTCTTTAAGATAGTAAGTAAAAACAGCCCCAAATTCAGGGTTAGGTGCAGTGTAATAACTTTCTCCCAAAAAGCCTTTCTCTTTCAGCATGAGAGGGCGTGCAGGGACATACAAAAGCGCATTTTTTACTGTAAAAAGATGTGCTTCTTTGTTCAATAGCTCTTCAGACAAAGTACGAAGCGGACTATAATCATCTAAAATGTAAAAACCTCTACCAAATGTAGCTAAAACTAAATCATTCTCTCGCCTTTGGATAGCAATATCTCTGACGGCAATAGTAGGTAATCCATTTTTCATTTGTACCCATTCTTTACCTCCACTGAGGGTTACGAATATGCCAAATTCTGTACCTACAAACAGCAAGTCTTTATTTATATGGTCTTCGGCGATACAATACAAAGAACCTCTTTCAGGTAAGTTACCTACAATGCTTGTCCAAGTTTTTCCTTTGTCTGTACTTTTGAGTAGGTAAGGTTTGAAGTCGCCATTTTTGTGATTGTCAAATGCTGCGTATACCACATTTTCATCGTGTTGGCTGGCTAAAATAGCGCTGACATAAGTATTTTTAGGTATGCCAGGAAAATGATCTATTTTTCGCCAAGTTCGTGCATCTTCGGATACTTGAATTAGTCCATCATCTGTGCCTACGTAAAGCAGATTTTCCTTTTTAGGACTTTCTTGCAAGCATACAATATTACCGTAAAAAGAAGTGGATTGACTTTTAGCTACGGCATCTATACTCCAAACTTTGCCCATAACAGGAAGTTTGTTACGGTCAATTTGTTGGGTTAGGTCTTCACTAATGCATGTCCATGAGTTTCCTCTATCTTCACTCCTAAAAACTTTATTAGCAGCAAAGTACAATCGTGTAGATTTATGTGGACTGATAATTAAGGGGCTATCCCAGTTCCATCTAAGGGCTTTTTCGCC
>JANWVE010000118.1 GCA_025057675.1 Bacteroidia bacterium | reverse complement strand
TTCAGATGTCAGATTTAAAGCAACCGCTAACAATTTTGGGTTTTTAGAATAAAAAGGATCATGCCTGAAGTCCTCTTCCTTAAATTCAGCATAAGAGCCATAAATAGAAACTTTTGCACCAAAATAAGCAGCATAAGCAATATGCGAGCCAAAGGCGTTGGTAGTAACATATTCAAAACGATTCATCAAGTATTGTAGCCTAAAAAGAGCGTTTCTATCATTAGCGCCCATGCCCTCCAAAACTTTAAAGCCTTTCGCTTGAAAATCGCGTACCCAGTAACCCTTTTTAATACAAGATGGGTAAACACATACATAAACATGTTCAAAGTAATGTGCAATTTTCTCTATTTCCTCTACGTATTGTTCAAATTTCCAATGATTGTGTGTGGTATAGTCTAAGGAGTGAGCGGGCATCACCAGAAGGCTGTTTTTTAATCGTTCAATTTTTCTTTTGGGTAAATAAACAACAGGAAGACCAATAGCGTGAACATTTTCATAGCCACAAGAACGAAGGTAGTTTTCAATACTAGATTTACTTGTTAAGATAAGTTGCTTTTTATCCAAATACTGCCCAGTTAATAAGAGTGGATCTATATTATTCCAAAAGTCTGGTATCCAGCCGTGTGACCAAGGTACATTACTAATAGGCTTAGTGGTTAAGTCTATACCACAGTAGCCAGATAAAACATATCGTGCTCCATAGCAATCTATTTCTCCTTGTAAAGAAATTATCCGTTTTTCTGGTAGTTGTACGTAGTTATCAATATTCATAAGTCGATAACTGAATTAGGTTTGACTTACTAAATATCAGCACAATCTGGCTTTGAAGACTTTGTTGTTGAAAAAGACTATTTATTTTGATTTTGTAAGGAAATTATGCTATTGCTGATCCTTACCCTAAATGCTAACTATACGTTAGAAATAAAAATATCATTTCTTGAAAATATTCTCAATAACATCAGTGTTGCATTTGGAAAATATCTGCCACAGAGATGAGCTATTATACTCTCTTCGGTAAGACTGATAGCTTTTGCAAAACTTTGAGCAAAGCAGATTAGATTTTCCTGCCCCATTTTTACCAATAGACTTTTTGTAGGTAGTACATTAAAAATCAGTTGGTTGAAAATTTTAATTTGTAATTGTAAACCTGCACTCAGCTGAAAATTTTATAATATTTGTTCTTTATTCTTCATACAACTCTTCATTTGATTAATGAAAAAATTTTTGCAACCTGCTAAGGTGTTTTCTACTCTTACCCTAAAACTTGAAAATATCTTGCTTGCACTTTTCTCAAACTCACTTAACAATTTCCCTTTGACCTTTTATAGGGTTTTACAACTAATCCGTTACATATCATGCTTTCTATACCATGAAATCCTAAATTTATGTATCCGCTTCCTTAAAATTAATCCATGAAAATTCATTCTTGAAAATGGTTATATCATGTACACTGCCCCGCCACTTACCTATATACAATATCCGTTTCTTACTATCGCTAATGGTAAGTAGTTTTACTGTATGTCGTTTTTTTCCTGAGTAATATCCCCGCTGTTCCTCTTGATTTTCGGGTAGTTCAACGCAATTTCCGTACAATCTATTATCAAACCTTCCAATCCTTCAAAAGCCTTGTCAAAATCCGATTGGTTTTTAAATATTTTATTTTACTTACAAAAACACCTTGTGCTTTCAAGGTCGCTTTTAGAGATTTTTTAGTTATTTTTAAGTAATCACAAACCGTACTCATATCTGTGTCAAAGTATAAAGCCATACTTTCCAATGTAGGATAGGCTTTCAAATAATGCAACACAAAGAAAAGTGCTTCTTTGGAGAAGTCAAAACAGGTGGTTTGCATACTGATGACCTGATTTAGGTTTGTAGTATTGGCTGAAAAACTCCGCTAACGCATTCAATTCTTCGAGGCTTAAACCAGTGGCAGCCTTATATTTCTTTTTAGTTTTAAGATTATGAAAAACACTTGTCATCGTTATGATAAGATTACTAGGCAAGGTTAATAAATTCACTGATAATCAATAACCAAAAGGTATAATGCCTTCTAAATTTTTTATTTCTTGATTTGAGAAAGTAAAAATTTTACCATTCAGTAATTTTGCCATAGCAATTGTTATATGACCTAATGTTCCCAGCCCAATAACTCCAATATTATGCCCTGCTTGTGCCTAGTAACAAAGAATGATAGCCCAAATGATGCAAGTAAGCAAAGGTATATTTATAAAGCAAATCTGAGTAGGGAAGAACTATAAAAAAAAATCATTCTCATTCATTACAAATAAGCTACAATGAAAATTTAGAATATGGTCCCCCTTCTTGGACTTTTGAAACCTCTTTGGATACATATTCTACTTTGCTATATTACAATAACCCAATAATCTTGGATAAGACTTCCCTCCTCTGAGAGGTTTCATACTAATAAGCTACCACCTCAGTGCCTGTTGAGATTGCTGTGAAAACAGTTTGAGCGACAAATTGCTTAGGCTCTAATTGATCGTATCAATAATTTCATTTCTCGAGACCAAATTCTTCGGACCTTCTAAAACATATATCTTGTTCTAATTTCATTTTTTATTGGATATAGATTATGTTTATCTTAAAGCAATATAAAATCCATTGCCGTACGATTGCGAAGTTTATAGTTGGAACCCGATTGAATTTTAATTCAGAAATAAAATTTATTTTGAACCACAGTATACAATTACAATTACAATACATTCCTTACCAATCTAAAAATTAATTGGTTGTACGCATGGTTTTATTTTCTTTTGCCAATAATGATACATTTATTTTTATGGTCTTTGATTAGTTTTTCCGTTAATCTAAAATATAATGCTTTTCAAGAATAAAGTATCTTCCCGTAGCCTACGTATAGTAAATAACCTCAAAAAAAACTAAGTGTTATTCTGCAGTAGAAAGAAATATGATTCTTTTGTTTTCCATACCAAGTATTTTTTTTCTATCTTCTAAGTTTTTAATATTCTCTAAATTCCTGCCAAAGTATGAATACATACCATAGTAAGGATACACTTTTATATCTAGTGCCTTTGGTAAGCCATCTATTAACGCTATTCCTGACATAGCAGGGGCGATAAAACAACTTTTCCATTTCTCATCTTGATGATTGAACCATTTAAAGTGGTAACCTGAGTCTGATAAAGGAACATTTGCAATCAAATTCTTTTTCACTTTTAGTGGAAGCTTATCTAAGCTATCCAATTTATTCAGGAATCTATAACGATAATCTTTTTGTAATATTTTATAGACTTTTGTATAGGACTTAGAAATGCGTTCATTAACTATTTTATATCTAAAATATGTAACACTACCAATCATTACTTTCGTATTTACAGAAATTGTGTAGATAAAACCTATTAGGAAAGGAATTAAAATTATGGAATATAGTATTTTGTGAAAAAATGTTCTATGATTTTCAATATAACGGACAATAGTCGGTACTGTACTCAGCAAAAATAGCATACCTACTCTACGAGGTACATCTGAAAACCAAGCTGCATTAGCCGATACCATTTCTAAAATAAGACCAGGTATAAGTGATAAAAAAGAAAATAAAATTAGTATTTCTTCTATGAGAAACTTTCCTTGAATAAGATTATCTAATGAAAATGATAATCCTGTTCTCTCGTGTTCATAAATTCTTATAAGTAAATAAGCAAAAACCGAAGCAAAATAAACGGGTATAAAATAATACCATACATTAGTATCAGTATAATTTCTGATAAAATGAAATGGTACAATTTTCATTTTCACAATAGGCGTTACCAATCTGAAAGTAAAATAAGTTATTGGCAAAAAAAGGAACACTATAACAATAGTACGCACTTTAAATAACTTTCTTTTTCTAAAAAGAATATAAAGCATAGCCCAAAAGACTAAAAAGCCAACTGAAACTTTTAAAAGAAAAAGCAGTAATATCAGACAAAATATATAAATTTTCTTTGTAATAGATATGCACTCTATATTCGTACTGATAAGTAATCCTATAAATATAAATAACACTAAAATGGCAAAAAGGTAGGACTCGGATAAGAAAAAATATAAACCTATATCAATGATAAATCTCTTTACATCATAAGGGAAAAAACTTACAAATCCAACAATTAAAAGTAACCAAAAGACTTTTCCACTCACTGTTGTAATATCAATATCGCTCTCGCTTTCATATGTTTTTTCGATTATCAGCAAGGCAACCTGTATAATAGTATATAGTAGTAGAGGAACAAATACTATTGGAAAAATATAGTTGTAAGTATCCGCAACTGAGCAAGGTATCCATAGTGAAATACTTGCTAATAACCATGCACTTCCAAAATGATAACGGAGAAACGGTAATCCATCAAGCCCTGTACTTGGAATGCCATAAGTTTTGATCATTTGTCCTACACTGATCAGAAAGAGTTTGTCTTTGTCCGCGATACCCACAGCTAACATTTCTTTAAAAACAGGATTTGTGGGTGCGGTTCTATATAAATCAGAAACAAACCACGATGAAAAAACAAGTACAAACATAAAAAAACTAAGAATCGCTACCCACTTAAATAATCTAAAAAAACTCCAAAGAATATAAAAAAAAGAAATATAGCCACTTAAAATAAGAAGTATGCTTAAAGAAAAAGAAACAAAAAACGGTAAATAGGCCATCAATACAAAAGAAAGGAGCAATATTAATGTTGAATTTAAGGGAAAAGTCTTGAGTTTTGGAAAAAATAAGTAGCCCCATAACCCTACAGAACATAAGAACATACCAATTCCCATTGCTTTAATGATAAGTACATAGGGTATTTCAAAGCCTATCCTTGCAATTATATTAAACATGCCAGTTGCCAACACCAAAATATGGCATAAAAATGCTGAATATATGTGATTTCTGTAGGTTAAACTACCCTGAAGAAAATAAATATAACTTTTGATACTCGTCAACTTATTCATAAGAAAATAATTTATACTTCAATTCTGCTAGTTTCCAATCAGTTTCATTATCAATATCTTGCATTTCCAATTCTGAAATATGCAAAGGTACAGAAAATTCGGAAAATAGTTTTTGGGTGGCTAAAAATCTGCTCACCACAAAAAAATAAAACTGCCCTACATCGTGATAGGCAGATGGTAAGTCTTGCGAACGTTTATTAAACTTTTCAGGAAAATTCATTTGTAGTTTACCATTTTCAATTTTTAAGCTTCGCCAAATGGGATAGCTAAATGCCGCCACAGGAATTACGCTATCTGCATTAGTTTCCAATAGCATATTATAGGCTTTTTGTAATTTTTTAGCTGTTACAAAAGGAGCTGTAGGATACAAACAACAGGCATATTCAAAAATTTTACCTCGCTTTTCATATTCCTCCAAAACTTCCAATAGCACATCAATGGTAGTAGCAAAGTCGTCAGAATTTTTGGCAGAACGCATGAACGGCACTTTTGCACCGTATTTCTGAGCCACTTCAGCAATTTCAAAATCCTCAGTAGAAACCATGACTTCCTCAAAAATGCCACTCTCGAGGCTTGCCTCAATAGAGTAAGCAATAATAGGCTTGCCCAGAAAATCTTTGATGTTTTTGCGAGGTATGCGTTTGCTACCGCCTCGGGCTGTAATAATAGCTACGTTAGACATTTTTATTGAGCAAATAATTCTGCAATACTTATCTGAAAATCGGGTACAACAGGTGAAGCATCAAAAGTTTCGTTTTCTTCATAATAACGAGCCTCTTTGCCACGAATTACTTTTGCAAGTTTGAGTTCAGGGTAAATATGCCAAATTACTTGCACCCCTGCGTGTTGATATTCCAAAACCTTGTTTTCAGTATAATTTACGTTATCGTTTTCAGAAATAATTTCAATAACAAAAGCAGGAATAGGATGTTTGCCTTGTGCGGATTGTAAAATTTGTTCTTTGGTAAAAAATGCTAAATCAGGTCTTCGCATTTGAGTTTCAGTGAGCCAGCAGTCTACTTCTTGAAACAACTCTCCTAACTCCTTAAAAGCCTGTGTCTGAATAAACTTCCTATTTAACTTTGAAATAACAAATAACTCCCTGCTTTTCATGCGATTTATTTCTACAATTTCCCCTTTATCATATTCCCAAACTTTTTCGGATTGACTTTGCATATCCAAAAATTCCTCTTTACTAATAATGGCTTTTTTTTCAAAAACTTCTGTTTCCATAAATTTCAAAAATTATTTCATAGGTAATTGAACCATTATGGGATGGTCAGGATTGACTACCAATTCATTTTTTTGTGGGTGAATGAGTACATCCATTTCTTCCATAGGAATAGCTCCCAAAAGCATTTCTGTATCCCCTTTCAAAACAATGGCATTGCAAGTAGCTTTTCTATTCGCAAAACGCACTTCAATAGGTCCAGCAATATCAAACTCTCGTACTGAACCATCTGCTAATTGTGCTTTACGTTTATCTACAATAAAAAGTCCTAATTGCTCTTTCACTACTTCATTAATTGCCATCATATAAGCCCCACTATCTACCAACATTTTTACTTCTACCTGTCGGATTTCTTCTTCCTGTAACTTTCCACGTCTGAATAAAGCCGCATCGTCTCCATTGATAAGCGTTATTTTAGCATAAACTAAGCCCATGTGCTTTATCAAATTTATGCAAAAGTAAAAAACTTTTTCAGAATATCAAAATTTGAAAACTATACTATGTTTCTTACTAACATGAAAGCTTCTGCAAAAGGTTTTCCAACGACAACTCCCCACCTTTGAGCAAGTATTTTTAATGCCTCAGCCGAACGAGGGTGCGGATATTCACGCCTTTCATATTCATAACACATCATTGCGTTAATTTTTGCTTCTAAACTTTTTTCATCAAAACTAATAAAAAAATTAGGTAAAAATGGATTCGGGTAATTAAACGCCTGCCACTCCGTTGAGGAGGGTGTTTCAAAAGTTAGAATTGTCTTTACTACTTCATTTTTCATTGGTCTTGTTGCAGTAATAACTGCTTCAAAAGTACGTCTATGGTCTATGTTTGTATCTGAACCGTGATGCGTGAAAATAATTTCAGGTTCAAAATTTTTCTTTTCCTTTTCTATCACTTTTACCAAATCTAACAAAGCAACTGTGTCAAAACGATTATCTGGGAAATCATAGATACTTAACTCTTGGTAGCCAAGAATTTTTTGGGCAGAGTAAATATTATTTCTATGAATTTGTAATTCTCTTTCCCATTTTTCTCTGTCCCGAACATCAGATCTTGAAGTAATACCCTCTCCTAAAATCACTACTTGAACCTGAGCATTTGCAAATTGAACAAGATGATGAATAGTAGCCCCCAATCCCAGTAGTTCATCATCTGGATGAGCTGCTACAACTAAAATTTTTTTATTCTTAAATATCTCCAACATATCTAATTTTTTACGAAGTTTCTACCTTGCCGAATGACGTTCATGCTATCCTCTCCATGATTGAAAAGGAGGTCTAAGATGCACATATAGGGTTCAAAATTAGGAAAGACTTGCTGATAAGAGGGATGCTTATAGTTGTGAAAAAACACATCAATATTGGCTTCTTTAAACTTTTCAAGATTTAAGTAGCTTCTCCCAAATATTCCAGAATAGTAGACAGAAGCATTTACATATTTACACAAATCTAATATAAGAGCATCTTTCTTAGATTTAACAGGTATAGTAGATGCCTTTATAGTGGGTACTCGGATAGAAAGTTTTTGAAAGAAGAAAATAAGCATCTCATCTAATAAGTCTTGCATTTTAACCCACTTTCTATTATAAGTGTCTCTTAGGAAATAGATGTAATCCTCAAAAAAGGGAGCTTTGTGATAGTTGTGTTCAATAGACTTCAAATGTTTGGATTGCCATTTATCATCAGCTAACTCTATATCTTTTATCAAAATATTTCCATATAACCCTTTCGTTTTAATTGGTAATGTCAGCCATATCCAACCTTCTTTGGTTCTAATTTTATTTCTATTAGTAAATCTAGTTTTGCTATTTGTATCAAGAAGAACATTATCAAGGATAATACATAAGTCGCTTGCATCAATTCTATCAAAAAAACCTAACCAAGGCAAATATGCTGGTTGTAAAATAGTAACTTTCATTTACTTATAGAGAAAAATTGTAAAATCAGCAGGATGATAGTGATGTTTGAATATAATTTTATTTGTTAAACTCCTACAAAAATTAATTACTTCAGTAGGTTCAGCATAAAACTCTTTTTCTTCTTTTTGGCTAGCCCAAGCACTCAAAGAGTTAAATGCAAGTCCAAAGTTTGTTAGTTCAAACATAGTCTTTATCATTTTCTTCATAAAATCAGAAGGGGCTACTTCTATCAAATAGAAAATACCACTAGCGAATACATAATCATAAGTTTCAACTTCTTTTTCAACGAGTATATCTTTAATTTCCAATTTCAATTCGGGAAATCTTTTTTGCGATAATTCTATCATTTCTGGAGTTATATCTATACCTTTATAATCAACGTATATTTTATTTCTTGTCAAATACTCGTAAAAATCACACAAACCGCACCCTACATCTAAAATTTTCTTACCCTGCAAATCGCCTATTTCTGTAAATATCTTGAATCGAAGTTCTTGAGAGGCTCTACTTCCCCAATTTAGGGAGCGAATATCATTTCCATAAATTTTGACTAACTTTGAATAGTAATCTCTATTTTTTTTCGCATTATATTCATTTATTTGCAAAACATAAATGTAATGAGTATCTTCCACATCTGTTCCGTATAATTTAAATCCTTGCTTTTGAAAAAACTTTATACCTTGAATATTATCTTTTCTTACGTGAGCTTTGATACAATTAATTTCTTTCCATTTCTCAAAAATTTTGTAAATACCTTGCTCCATAGCCAAACTACCAAAACCTTTTCCAGTGAACCCAACAATAAAGTAGATTGAAACAATAACTTCATCACCGCTACTTGATGTTTTTTCAAAGCGAATTTGCCCAATCGATTTGTTATTTATTTCAATAATATAAACTAACTTTTCATGGCTTCCCAGAATACTATCTATCCACTTGTTATGTTCTTCTATTGACACTTTTCTTTGTGAAGAGCTAAATCTGACGA
>JANWVE010000117.1 GCA_025057675.1 Bacteroidia bacterium | reverse complement strand
ACAGTGGCAAAAAGAAAACGCATACTGTAAAAAACCTATTGATAGTCAGCATGATAGGTTTGGTTTTGTTTTGTTCCCGTACAGAACAGGGCAGGATACATGACAAGGTTCTAGCGGAGAGAATAGAACTTCGTAAATCCGTAACCTGCATAGCCGATTTAGGGTTTTATGGTCTGAACAAAGCGTATATGAACCTCATTTTACCACACAAAAAGCCCAAAGGAAAGCCTTTAAGTGAAAATCAACTGTCAGAAAATCAACTTCTCAACAGAAAGCGGGTAACTATAGAACATGTCATCGGTAAAATTAAAGTGTTAAGAATACTCAAAGACAAAATCAGAAACTACAAAAAAGATTTTAAGCATTTAGTCATGAAACTCGGTGTTCAGCTATATAACTTTAAGTTAATCAATTCTTTATCTTTCTGTTCATAAAGTCTAATTAAATCTACAAATACTATGGGTAATATTTTTGGGCGTGCCCCTGCGCTGCGCTCGGGTCGGTGCATTCCGCACTTCGCGTGCGCTACGGTGCTGCGCTCGCGCTCCGTACTGCCTGACGGCATGCTGCATGCCCCTCACGCAGTTTAACCCTGGATTTTGAGGTTGTACTTGGTTTTTATACATCGTTTTGCTTTACTTTGTTTGATGCTTACTTTCAAATACTTACAAAGTTAAACTTGGTCTGGGTGGTATTAGTTTTCTTGCAAAGTTTATCGCGTGAGGCATACGGAGGGCGTGCGTTAGCACGGTGCGGAGTTCCCCGCACAACGCTTTCTAACCCTTGACCAGGGGGTGGGCGGGTGGGGCGCAGCACCGAAACGAAGTGCAGCCCGCAGTACGCCGACCTTGTGGGCATTTCGCTACGCTCATACCCACAAGGGCACGCCCAAAAAATTAAAACTTAACCTTTGAGAATTTCGCTCTTCGTGCAAAGGAAAAATGACTTGATATAAATACTACCTCCGTCTGCTTTGCGATAATTAAACATGCTTAAAAACCAATAGCCCTGATAACAATACTGTTATTTTTTAATTTGCTTCTATGCACAGTTTTATCCTATCATAAACACATTTATCTTAAAAATTTACATCAACAGTTCAAGAACTTGAACATTATCTAAAATACTATGAAAAGTATGTTTAACATAGTTCTCTTGCTTAAGTTGTTGAATTTCTGATAGTGAAAGCATTTTTACTCCTGATATAATTTGATTGTCCTCGCTAATTTCAGGGTCTTTACCTTGTATAAGCCTCCCATCAACTACTATGACTTGATAAAAAAGTTCAATAGCATGTAATGGCAATTGAATATATTCCGTAACGGCAATTAAACTTGACACAGTTACTATTAACCCTGTTTCTTCTAAAAATTCACGTTTTAAGGCTTCTGATAAAGTTTCTCCAAATTGTAATCCTCCGCCCGGCGGTGCCCAAAAAAAGCCCTCCTCTTGTAACGCCCGATGTTTAACTAACAAAATTTTTTTATCTTGTATATGTATGCCACAGACACGTACTCGCAATCGGTTTTCATACAAATGAATAGCTTCTTGATGCATATAATTTGACCCTCTTTATTTATTATGCAGCAATAGTAAGATTTTTTTTCTATTGTTTCTTTTGATTGATTAGTTTTGTAGCATGGAATATGAATTTATTACATATCACACCGAACAGCGGATTACTTATATTACTCTAAACAGACCTGATAAGCGTAATGCTTTGAATTTTGATGTGGTTACTGAGCTACAAAATGCCTTTGATAAGGCTAATAAGGATGAAAATTGTAAAATAATAGTGCTCAAAGCAAATGGAAAAGCATTTTGTGCGGGTGCGGACCTGGATTTTTTGCAAAAATTGCAAAACTTTACTTTTGAAGATAACTATAGAGACTCCTCACATTTAGCTAAGTTATTTAATCAAATATATGATTTGGGTAAAGTTGTAATTGCACAGATACAAGGACCAGCTTTGGCAGGGGGATGTGGTTTGGCTACGATATGTGATTTTTCATTTGCCGCACAAAGTGCACAGTTTGGGTACACAGAAGCTCGAATTGGCTTCATTCCTGCTATTGTTATGGTTTTTCTTATTCGTAAAATTGGGGAGGGAAAAGCCAGGGAGTTATTATTGAGCGCAGATATTATTGATGCTAATAAGGCAAAAGAATATGGATTGATAAATTATGTAGTACCTGATCATTTGTTAGAAAATGAGGTTAAAAATTTTGCACTTCGTTTATGTGAGCAAAATAGTGCGCAATCTTTGAACTTCACTAAACATATGATTGCCGATTTGCAAAATATGAGTTTGAGGGATGCTATAGAGTTTGCCTCAAAAATGAACGCCGAAGCTCGTGCTAATGAGGACTGTAAAAGGGGAATTAAGGCGTTTTTAAACAAAGAAAAAATTACCTGGTGACACAAATAAATAACTGAAATTACTGGTTACTGAAAGGAGTTATTGGTTAGTATTGTAATATCCTCAAAATTTTGGGTAAATTCTTGGATAAATTTAATTGAAATAAGTTCACTTGGATTTGAATGTTTTAGGGATTTAGTGAGGTAATAATTTCAAAAATGTTGAGCCTTACTGCAGAATAATGGTTTTAATAATTTGGTAGTAACGACGAATAATTAACAAAATAAATGGATTTTTTATTTTTTTGGGCGTGCCCTTGCCCACGTTACGCTGCGCGTAGGTGTGCAAGGTCGGCGTGCTGCGGGCTACGCTGACGCTACGGTGCTGCGCACCAAGCCTAACGGTTTGCCCTCCGCATGCCTCACGCAAGCGGCAAGTAGATACAATCCATACATTTAATACTTTACCTTGTAAGTGCCTGAAAATGAATACTAAACAAAATAAAACTCAATTTTTAATCTTGTAAACTGTTGAAAATCAATTCAAAATAAGGTAAAACTTTAATATACAGGCTTAAAATGGGTACAAAAGTCTGTGTATTCAAGGTTAAACCTTGTATATGCTTGAAAATGAATACAAAACAAGATAAAACGGGCACGATTAAAACAAGGTAAAAAAATTTTATCTTGTAAGTATTTGATAATGAGTATTCAACAAGGTAAAGTAAATGTATGTATAAAAACAAGGTAAAACATCAAAAAGCTGCTTGCGTGAGGCATGCGGAGGGTGCGTGAGCAGTGCGGAGCGCAGCGAAGCACCGAAGCGTTAGCGCAGCCCGCAGCACGCCGACCCGAAGCGCAGCGAGGGACACGCCCAAAAAATATTAGCAGTTTAATTCTATAAGGTCCATAATTGTATGATTTTACACACTTACCTTAATCCATTGTAAGGATTTGAGTGTATTTTTCCAATCTTTTTCTCTATTGAGGTCAATAGCACCGTGAAGATGGGTCTGTGTGTTGAAGGCGCATATTGCTACATAAGTACAGCCCCCTTGTGTAAATATGGGCATTTCATAATCCTTGTAAGTGATAAACTCTGTGCTGCCTTTTTTATATTTTTTAATAACATAACGATTTAGCGTTTTATTTTGATAAACTAATGTCAATAATGGAGATTGGTAAGAATTGTTATTATACCACAGAAGTAGTATGGGTTCTTGAAAGTTATTTTTCAGCATTTGTGCGCCCATCAATGTAAAATTATCCCACTGTGGAATAGCATGTAACGAGTTGTCAAAGTAGCGTTTATTGAGTTGTTCAAGGTTTGTTTCTAAATTTTGAGTTTTAGTTTTAAGACTATTTTCGTAGATAGTTACTGCTTCTGTTGGGAGTAGATACTTTGAGGTACGGGTCATTCGGTATAAAAATGCAGTGAATACAAAAGATAGCCCTATAAGAGTTAAAAGAATGATTTTAGTTTTTTTTTTCATGACTTTCCTTTGATTTTATCTTTAATACTTTGTATCAAAGAAACAGAAACGGAAAGATTTTGTAATTTTGATTTTAATAGTTCTTTGAAGGATTTTTCGATATGATACTGTTCCAGGCAGTTATTGCAGTCGTCAATATGGTGAAGAAGTTTTGTTTCTTCCTCTTTGGCTATTTCGCCGTCTAGAATCATGTTTAGTTTTCGTATGACTTCATCACAATCCACGTCATTTTTAATAGTTTTTTCGTTTTCGTTGTTAGTGTTATCGTTCTGTTCCATATTTTTTAAGAAATTAAACATTATTTGATAACTGTATTTACGTTCAGTTAGTTTCTGAATTTTTGACTTCTTCGTCTTGATTTTCACTTTTCTGGTCGGATACGTCATATCCTAATGAAGCGGCATACTTAGCAAGCATTTCTTTGAGCATTTTTCTGCCTCTATGCAAGCGCGATCTTACCGTGCCGATAGGAGTATCTACTATTTTAGCGATCTCTTCGTAAGTAAATCCTTCAACGTCGCACAACATAATTACAGTTTTGAAGTCAAGGGGTAGTGCCATGAGGGCGTTAGACACTTCGTCGCCAAGTAACCCTTTGAACACTTTATCTCGGCTGTCCGTAGGGTTGTAATTATTTTTTTCAGAATGGAAAATGGTTTCTGCTTCTTCATAGTCTATTTTGTTGGGTTCTTTGGATTGCTTTCTATAATTGTTTATGAAGCTGTTTTTGAGTATCCGGTACAGCCATGCTTTGGCGTTAGTACCTTGCTCATAGCTAGCAAAAAAACGGTAAGCTTTTAGGTAAGTTTCTTGCACTAAGTCATTTGCGTCATCCTCATTGTTAGTTAAACGGAAGGCAAATGTATATAGCGCGTTGATGTGGGGCAGCATTTCCTTTTCAAAAATGATGTCTATCTCCTCTTTTGAGAGAGTTATGGGCTTTATTTCCTTTTCTAAGAAAGAGTCAGAGTTTTCATTTTCGATATCTGCATTATTATTTTGTGATGTGTCTAATATATCTTTTGTGTTTTTCTCTTTATGTTCTGTGTTTTTTTTATCTTTCATAGCATTTGATGTCAGAGTATGTTATTGATTTGTTTAGTTCTGTAAATAGCTTCGTTCATAAAGGTTTCTTGGGCGTGTATGCGTTTTTCAGTGTTTTTTGGGTTATTTTTAACATAGAAGCCGTCACTTTGTAGAATATAAGATTGTACATTGTCAGATATCATAATGTCTAATATGTGCTTTAGGCGGTCTACGATATGTTTTTCTTTGACCAACAATAAAACCTCAACTCGTTTATTTAAGTTCCTTGGCATCCAGTCTGCACTTCCAATGAATATTTTTTCGGTATTACCGTACTTAAAGTGCGTAATTCGGGAATGTTCTAAGTATCGTCCTAAAATACTTTTTACAGTAATATTTTCACTTAACCCGGGAATTCCTGCTTTCAAACAGCAAATACCCCTCACTACTAATTCAATTTTAACTCCTTTTTGAGAAGCTTCATATAGAGCATCGATAATTTCTGTATCTACCAAAGCATTTAATACAGCACGGATGTAACTTGGGTTTTCAGGTTTGTGATGCTCAATCGTCTGGCGGATATTGTAAAGTAAAGTCTGACGGATATTTATTGGCGCAACGGCAAGCATGCGCCAACTTTCTTGTTTAGAATATCCTGTAAGCAGGTTAAATAGTTCGGCTACATCATTCCCTATCTCCTCCTGGCAGCTGAGAATACTTATGTCTGTATATAATTTGCCTGTGTTCACGTTGTAGTTTCCTGTACCTATATGTACGTAACGCACTATTTTATTTCCTTCTTGCCGTACTATCATGAGAACCTTACAATGCGTTTTTAGTCCTAGTAGTCCATATACTACATTAGCGCCTGCCATTTTTAGCTCCTCTGCCCAAGTGATATTATGAGTTTCATCAAAGCGGGCTTTGAGTTCTATTAGTACGCTTACTTGTATTCCATTGATAGCGGCTTCTTTAAGTGCTTGTACAATAGGTGAATTAGCGCCTCCTGTACGATATAAGGTTTGCTTAATTGCCAATACATTAGGGTCGTTAGCCGCTGATTTGACTAAGTCCACAATAAGATTAAAACTATCGTATGGATGGTGTAAGATAATATCTTGTTTCTTGATAGCTTCAAATATATCTCCTGTTTCTAACACAAGTTTACAAGGTGCAGGCATAAAAGGAGAGTCCTTCAAATCAGGAATGTCTAACTTAACAAGCTCCATAAAATCGTTGATATTTAAGTATTCATCAATATCATAGATGTCGTTTTCTTCTAGGTCAAGAACTGATTTAAGAAAAGCGCGTGTATCTGCATCTATTTTTTTGCTTACTTCTAAACGTACTACAGTACCGAGTCGCCTTTTGCGAAGTTCTTTCTCAATTAATTTGAGTAGGTCATCGGCTTCGGCTTCGGAAATCTCCATGTCTGAATTGCGGGTAACCTTAAACTCCTCCACAGAAAGTACTTTCATATTTGGGAACAGAGCATCAATATGCTCCTCAATTAAATGTTCCATTAAAATAAAATCATAATGATGTGGAGTGTTATGAATAGGTATAAAACGAGGTAAAATACGAGGCACTTGTACTACGGCTATTTTTCGTTCCTCTTTGTGTGAGCCTTTAAGGATTACTAATATGTTCAAGCCTAAGTTATTAAGCGGTGGAAAAGGATGAGCAGGGTCAACCGCTAATGGGGTAAGTATAGGAAACACTTGTGCATAAAAGTATTCTTTCAATTCTTGTTTTTGGGTATCATTAAGTGTGGAATAGTTTCTCAAACGAATTTTGTGTTTGCGTAGTTCAGGCAGAATTTGCTCTTGTAGTATTTTACTTTGTTTTTCTACTAAAGGGTGTAGAATCTCGGAGATTTTTTGAAGTTGTTGCACGGCGGTAAGTCCGTCAGGTGATAAGGTATTGACCTGAGCTTCTATTTGATCTTTCAATCCTGCTACGCGTATCATAAAAAATTCATCTAAGTTAGAACTGAAAATAGCCAAAAACTTCAACCTCTCTAAAAGAGGATGATTAAGATTACATGCCTCCTCTAAAACCCTCTGATTAAATAATATCCAGCTTAACTCTCGGTTATAGTATCTAGGATGATGGGACAGAATATTCATATTCAAATTCAACAAATAATACATTAGACGCCAACTTGTTTTTGATTTGACAAAGTTAGGTAAAACCTGCGATATGGTGCAATTATGTCAAGTTTAATGACCAATTTTGCTATTTTGAATGATTATTTTTTTGGGCGTGTCCCTTCGCTGCGCTCGGGTCGGCGTGCTACGGGCTAACGGTGCTGCGCCCACCCCCTTAGGCAAAGGGTTAAGTATGGGGCGGGAGTTTCGTACCGTGCTGAAGCACGCCGACCTTGTGGACATGACCACCAATGAAACGCCCATAAGAAAACACCCAAAAATAAACCTTATTTACCAAAAATTCAAGAAATAAAATACATCAAGAAACTTTATTTTTTGTCCTTAGGCTTGGTTAAAACTTCAAGATTACCTTTGGGTAGAGAAAAATCAGGAGCTAATTTTAAGCTCTCCTCAAACGATTTTTTAGCTTCCTCATTTTTGTTTAACTTCATCTGCATGACACCTAATAAATTAAGTGCCGCCGCTTTGATAGATACAGATTGTAAAGGTTGATTTTGTCCTACATTGATGTTTATTTTTTCTTTCTCCGCCGCAGGATTTGCCTGAATACTTTTGATGCGTGCTTCACATTCTCCTATACGCCCAAGATTATATTCTTCCACTGCACATTGATATTGATAATAAGGCTTTTGAGTGAGTTCAAAGAGTTTTTCATACTTTGCCAAAGAAGCCTTGCTATCTCCCATACCTGAATAACTCATCGCTAATAACTCTAACATAGCTATATTATTAGGCTGCTTCTGAACTACTATCTCCGCGGTAAGTATTGCCTGGCGTATCATACTGCCACTAAAATATAAACGAGATAAAGTATCTAACCATTTAATGTTACTATCTTTTGCATACTTGTAATGTATTGCTGTTATAGCTGTGTAAAAATCCCCAATCGATACAGCATTTGAATATACTCTAATATCATAGTCTGTTGTGTCTTTTGCTGAAACAGAACGAACTGAGTTCATGTTTTGGGTATTTTGGGTAGTGTTGTTGGCAGGATTAACACTTGTCTTTTTCTTTTGTGCAAAAGCCAAACTGAAAATTGCGATTAAAAAAATGAGTAATAACTGTTTTTTCATAATTAACATAGTTATTCAATCAGGCACAAAAATAAATTAGTTTTGGATAAACACAACATAATATGGTTGACATTTTATTAGGTATATGTCATATCTGGGGCTATAATTCCATTGATACTGAGAAATAGAAAAGAATTCTCAGGTAATTGAAAGACACATTTTTATATCAAGTCTAAAAAATAATTTCATTTTTGGGCGTGTCCCTTCGCTGCGCCACGTACTGCTCACGCATCCTTCGCATGCCTCACGCAGCAGCCTTGCGATGTTTTACATGATTTTTATACATAGATTTGCTTTATCTTGTTTAATTTTGATTATCAAGTACTTACAAGATTAAAATTTTTTACCTTGTTTCAAGTGCTGCTATTTTATCTTGTTTTGTGTTCATTTTCAAGCGTATACAAGGTTAAACCTTGAATGGAGAGACCTTTGTAATATCTTAACCTAAATACACAGGTTTTATCTTTGTAGTTATATCTTTACTTGTTTGAGCTAGAAAGTTCAAACTACGTTATCAGGTACTTACGAGGTAAAGCTTTGAATAGATAAACTCTGCCGACCTGCAAGGTTCTTGCGTGAGGCATGCGGAGGGCGTGCATCAGCACGGTGCGAAGCCCCTCGCCCTCAAACCCTTGCCCAGGGGGTGGGGCGTAGCACCGCAGCGATAGCGTAGCCCGTAGCACGCCGACCTTGCCCACACGAGCAAAGCGAGACGTGGGCAAGGACACGCCCAAAACAAAATAATTACTCAGGAATAACCATTTGTGCCGTTGTACCACTACGCTGAATTAAAATAGCTTTGAAAAACTCCTCATCCGCTAAACGTTCCGTCAGAAATAAGTATGTTTTGAGATATACCCTCTCTTGCTTACGAACCTCAAAATTCTCACTTAACTCGTTGATGAAATCAGCAATTTGCTCAGGATTATTATCCGCACAAATGTAATAGGATAAAGCACTATTTTGAGAAAGG
>JANWVE010000116.1 GCA_025057675.1 Bacteroidia bacterium | reverse complement strand
CCGTAGCACCGTCAGCCCGTAGCACGCCGACCTTGTGGGCATACGCGCAGCGTAACGCCCACAAGGACACGCCCAAACAATTAAAACCTAACCTTAGAAAACAATCTTTTATGTTAAAGAAAAAATAGGTTTGGTTATGTATGTTACAGTGCTTCGCAGTGCGTATTATTTGCGGTTTTGGCAACAAAAAGGAGTTAAGTGTTTAGCTTTGGGATTAGCTTTAAGATCGCCTGCGTCATATCCGCCCTCGGCTACTACTTTTATCAGTTTTGGAAGATTAGTTTTTGTAGTATCGTATTCCACTGTTGCTATCATAGTGTTGAGATTGCATTCTGCTTTTATTACTCCTTCTTGCTCGTTGAGCATTTTCTGCACATTAAACGCTGACTGCTGACATTTGACATGAACGTTAAACATCACTTTTTTGTAAGGTCTTGATGCATTTTCAGTTTGATTAAGAACTTCTCTGGTACTTTTACTTTGTGAGGTACAACCTGTCCAAGATATCTGAATAGCAATAATTATGATGTAAAATATACTGTTGAGTGATTTCATAGAACGCATAGAAAAAACACAAAATTATTCAATTTTGTTTTCAGCAAAAAAGAAAACGCGTTACAGAAGTACTTTGATTGAAAATACATTTTCCAAGATTTGTAGAAATAATTTCGTTATTCATTTGTTTTTTTTCATTTTTGGGCGTGTCCCTTCGCTGCGCTCGGGTCGGGCTACTCCGCACTACGCGTTCGCTTCGGTGCTTCGCTGCGCTGCGCACTGCCTAACGGCATGCTCCGTATCCCTCACGCAAGCAGCCCTTGAACGTTTTACATGACTCGCATACGCATGTTTGCTTCACCTTGTTTAATTCTGATTATCAATAACTTACAAGGTTAAACGTTATCTTTACCTTTTTTGATATTCATTTTCAGGTATTTACAAGGTTAAGTTTTGTATAAGTGGACTTAGTCTGTATGCTGTTTGCGTGAGGCATGCGGAGGGCAAGCCGTCAGGCTTGGTGCGAAGCCCCTCGCCCACGCTCTTACTCTTGCCCAGGGGGTGGGGCGCAGCACCGTCAGCCCGTAGCACGCCGACCTTGTGGGCATACGCGCAGCGTAACGCCCACAAGGACACGCCCAAAAAACTACTTAAAACTAACTAATTAATAGGTCATTTTTGCATAAAAACGAAATGGACTTAGTATTATTTTTGCATTATCGAACTGTTTTAAAAACAGATTAGAAATCAAAAAACCATGAATCCTGTACGCCTTTTCTTAAAATACTTGGGTCTATATCGCAAACATGTAATTTATGTTTTAATTTACAGTTTAGTAAACGGAGTTATTACTTTAATCATCCCTTTTTCCACTCAGCTACTTATTACTTTCATTAGCACGGGAGTAGTATTCGCTTCTTGGTATGTGTTAGTAGTTTTATTAGGTATTGCAATCATTTTTAATGGCGTTCTACAAGTATATCAATTAACCATCACAGAAAACTTACAACAGAATTTATTCAGAAACATTGGACTAAATTTACATAACCGAATCCTAAAAGGGGTATTTACTGAAAAAAATGCTACTGAAATTGCTAATCACTTTTATGAAGCTATCTTGTTACAAAAAGCCATCCCCAAAACACTAATAGATCTACCTACCGCATTCTTGCAAATTTTATTGGGATTTTTACTTATTAGCTACTATCATTCTTTTTTTGCTTTTCTGGTAGTAGTTATGTTATTAGTAACATACTTGGCTATTCGCAGTATAAGCAGCAAAACTTTTAAGGTTTCTGTGGAAGAGTCTGAACATAAATACGCTACATTACATTGGCTACAAATTAAAGGAAATGATGAAGAAAGTACAACTATTATTCATAATCCTTTCTCTTGGAAAAAGATTGATAATTATATCGCAAAATATCTACGCAAAAGAAATGAACACTTCAAGATGCTTAAACAGCATTACATTACTTTGATTATCATAAAAGTAATCATCACCTTGACATTAATGTTTCTTGGAGGAGTACTAGTAGGACAAGGTACCATTAGCTTTGGTCAGTTCGTAGCATCTGAACTAATCATTTTGATTATGATTGCAGCAGTAGAAAAAATTATTTTCAGCGTTGATATCATATATGATATGCTGACAAACATCTATAAAATTGAAAAAATACTCACCATAAAAGAGTACGAGGAGATGACTTTACCAGAATTTGATATTCACTTTCCTCTTACTATTGAATTTAAAGATGTCGTAATTAATATTGACGGGTACGAAACCCATATTAGCGAAATAATGCACCTCAATCAAGGAGAACAGAAAAAATCTTCTTTACAGCTTTTAGAATATCTTTACTTCATTTTACATAAGCATAAAGTCGTCGTACTGAGCGGCGAGTTGTTATTTAATGGTATCAATATTCTCAAAGTACACTACGACCACCATGATATGATTTTTATCAATCGCCACGACCAGTTATTCAAGGGTACTATACGAGAAAATATTTGCCTTACTCATAATATCAGCGATATGGAGCTCATAGAATGGCTACAAACTTTCAAAGTTTGGGATACTATACAACAATTAGAATATGGGTTAGACACTGTTATTACACATCAGTCTATTCTATCCGACCGTTTTACGTATAAAATCATACTCTTGAGAACATTGTTAGTTAACCCCACTTTGTTGATTGTTAATAATATATTCAGTTACTTAGATGATGAGTTTATTGAAACTTTCAAAAAAGAACTTCAAAAACGAAATATCACTTTAATTTATAGTTAGCGTATGGGACTAGGAGGAACACATCTTAATGATTTTAAAACACCAAGTTTAGAGCAAGTGAGCAATATTCGCCCACATATCGTTTTAGCCAGAATTATTCAGGTTTTCTTAGTAATTATGATAGGCTTCATGTTTTTACCTTGGACGCAAAATGTGCAAGGAGTAGGTACGGTAACTACACTGCGCCCAAACGACAGACCCCAGGCTATTCCTTCTATCATTACAGGTAGAATAGAACAATGGTATGTACGCGAGGGGGATTTTGTCAAAAAAGGAGACACTATTGTCCGTATTTCAGAAGCTAAAGAAGATTACTTTGACCCTAATTTAATAGAGAACACCGCTAAGCAGATTACCGCCAAAGAGGAAGCAATAAAAGCCTACATGGACAAGGTTAATGCTCTAGAAATGCAGCTAAAAGCGCTGCGCGAAGGATTGCAGGCTAAACTTAGTCAAGCCTACAATAAGTTAGAACAAGCTAAACTCAAACTAATCATTGATAGTAATGAATATGCTAATGCCAAAGTCAATTTAGATATATCAAATGCACAAGCAAAACGTTTTGAAGACCTTTACAAGGAAGGATTAAAATCTCTCACAGAGTTAGAAGGTAGGCGACTAAAACAACAAGAAGCAGTTAATAAATATAACGCATCGGTCAATAAACTCAACATCACGCAGCAAGAAATCAGTAACGCTAAATTAGAAATTGCTAATATCACCGCAGAGTATAATGACAAAATTGCCAAAGCAGAAGCAGAACAGTTTTCCACTTTATCCGCAGCATACGATGCCCGTGCTACGGTATCTAAATTACGCTCACAGCTTAATACTTACACAAAACGACAATCTTATTACTATATTACCGCACCACAAGATTGTTATATTGTTCAGGCTATCAAGTTGGGTATAGGAGAAATCGTAAAAGATGGAACCCCTTTAGTTACCATAGTACCCGCTGAGTATCAAGTAGCCTCTACTATTTTCATCAGTCCAAGAGATTATCCTGTAGTGCATATCGGTGATGAAGTACGTATGCAGTTTGATGGATACCCCAGCCTAGTATTTGGAGGATGGCCAAACGCAAGTATAGGTACTTTCAAAGGCAAGGTAGTTGCTATTGATAAAAATATCAGTGAGAATAACAAGTACCGTGTATTAGTTGCACCCGCAGAAGGCGAAAAATGGCCTGATAAACTCGCTATTAACTCAGGCAGCACAGGAATTATACTCTTAAAAGATGTACCTTTGGGGTACGAAATATGGCGCCAACTCAATGGATTCCCACCTGAATACTATGAAGAGATTAGCACACCTGACAAAAAATACAAGAAAAATGACAAAGGAAATAAAAAGTAAAGCCCTTTTACTTTGTTTGTGCATACATTGTTTGTACAGTATCTTACACGCCGATAGCTTATCTAAAAAAACCCTCTCTTTTGAAGATTTTTATGGTATTATTAAAGAACATCACCCCCTTGTCCGACAGCTACGTATAGGTATTGAATTAGCTAAGGCAGAAAAAGCCAGAGCAAATGCCGCTTTTATCCCTAAATTTGGCTTACAAACCGATGAGAAATTTCTTAATCAACCTTATTATAGTCTGCTCAACGCCAACTTAAAAGTACCTACTTGGTACGGAATAGACCTCAAATTACAATACGAGCAGAACTTGGGTAAATACGTCAACCCTGAAAATATAACTCCCAAAGAAGGACTATTTATTGCAGGGATAGGAGTTCCTCTAATGGAAGGTCTTATTCAAAACGAAAACCGTATCCGAGCTTTACAGGCTAAAATCGGGGTTCTTAATGCTGAAAACGAACTTGTCCTTATCCTCAACCAAATTATGATGGAAGCCTCTACTGCCTACTGGGAATGGACATACCACTACTTTAATCTTAAACTCTCTCAAAAATTGTATCAACGTGCAATAGACAGGCATAAAGGTATCTGTACTATGTACTTCAAAGGTGATAGACCCGCTTCTGATACATTAGAATCCTTCACATTTATACAGGATAGACAAATTATGCTTTTAGAAGCCGAAAGAAAATTTACAGAATCTCAATGGTTACTCAACACTTTTTTTTGGTTTAATAACCAACCTATGCCAATCAGTGAATTGCTCACCCCAAGCACTCTACAAACCGTTGTAGCTAGGAATATAAATCTAGATACTGTGTTCACGCAACACCCCTTTATTCGGTATTATGACTATAAAATTCAGCAACTTAATCTTGACCTTAAACTCAAACGAAATAAAATTCTACCCGAAGTTCGGATTGACTATAACCTTCTAAGTAAGGGTTTTTCAAACACTTGGAGCAGCAACAATTACAAATGGCGCGTTACGGTTGCTTTTCCCTTGTGGGTACAAAAAGAATTAGCAGATGTTCGCATTACTCGGTACAAACTCCAACAAACGCAACTAAGTAGGGACTTCAAGCGAATAGAACTTAACAACAAACTTCAAAACTACAAAACGCAATTAGAACTCTTACAGGCGCAAAATGAAAATTTAGATAGAGCGGTAGAAAATTTCAAAATCTTGCTCAAACAGGAGGAAATTAAATTCCAAATGGGTGAGAGCTCCATTTTTCTTATCATTGCTCGGGAAAATAAACTCTTTGAAATAGAACAAAAACAAATCAAAATACAAACGGAGTACTACAAGTACGAAAATTTATTCAAAGCGCTTCAAATGCAGTTCTAATCTTAAGTTTAGATATATCATTGTTTATCAATTGTTTGCAGGGTAAAAACAAATGACTCTACCGATAGGCTGCATGGTAGTATTTTCAATGAGTGGAAGCTAATTTATTTGAGAATATTTTTCTTTTGTTGGGCGTGTCCCTCGCTGCGCTCGGGTCGGCGTGCTGCGGGCTACGCTATCGCTTCGGTGCTACGCACTGCTGACGCACCCTCCGCATGCCTCACGCAAGCTGCTTTTGTGTGTTTTACCTTGTTTGTATGCATACCTTTGCTTTACCTTGTTGGATATTGATTATCAAGTATTTACAAGGTTAAGTTTTTTACCTTGTTTGAACTACACTTATTTTACCTTGTTTTGTATTCATTTTCAAATACTTACAAGGTTAAACCTTGAATACATGGACTTTTTGTCGCTGTTTTACCCTGATTTTCGAAGTTTTACCTTATTTTGACCTGATCCTCAACGTTTTACAAAGTTAAAATGTATTTTTTACCTTATTTGATGTTCATTTTCAGGTACTTACAAGATTACATTTTGAATAAGTGGGCTTAGTTTGCTAGCCGCTCGCGTGAGGCATGCGGAGGGCAAGCCGTCAGGCTTGGTGCGAAGCCCCCCGCACACGCCCTTAACCCCATAACTGGGGGTGGGCGGGTGGGGCGCAGCACCGCAGCGAAGCGTAGCCCGCAGCACGCCGACCTTGTGGGCATACGCGCAGCGTAACGCCCACAAGGACACGCCCAAAAAATTTTAACCTAAATTCAAATAAATCTACAACCCAACTTTTCTCCAATAAATAGACTTACTCTATACTCCTACCCCAGATATGCGTGCATAGCAATACTCTAATATCCTTTCAAAACGAACGTATCTTTCCCAAACAAAACGAACCTCAAAAGGAGATGAACGATAATATTCCATAACTTTCTTTAACTTGTAAGATAACGCCTTTTTTGAACATAAACAACGTATTATCTTTGAATAAAACGACACTGGAATACATACGTGCTTGTACTGTTGCAAAACAATACGAATAGCATCAGAATTACCCTGCAAAAGATGAGATAAAAGAAGTAAAACCAAAGTTAAACTCATTACGTTAATGTTCCCTTTTGTACCTAAAACTTTGTGAGAAAAATAGATGGCTCTGTGAAAGTCAGCCTTACCCAAACAAGTAACTGCGAAATGCAAGTGAAGAAGCTGCTTGTCTAATTCGTGAATCTCCTCATAAAGCGGATTTTTAATATACTCATCTATGTTAGCATAAGAAAATTCATACTGCTCCATGAAATTATATGTTTGTGTATAATAAGTTGCCTGAATTCTAAAAATTTCTATACGGGCAATATCTGCTTTAATCAAATCTGTGGAAAGATGCTTTAATATGTCTAATGCCTGTTCATATTTGTGTAAATCATTAGCCCCTATAATCACCATGTTAATAGCCGTGAGATAAAGTTCAGGGTAAAACAAAATTAACTCTTTGTGTTCATCAAAATATTTCCATAATTGTAATCTGTACTCATAGCTTTTTTGAAAAAGAAGATGCGAGCGGTGAGTAAAACCCTGTAAGATGTAATACTGAATGTAAGCTAAATGTCCTTCAGGAGTCTTCTCATTAAAATATAAAGGAGGTTCATATCCTTCATGAAAGAATGCTCTTAGCTCTTGAGTGGTATAAAGAGCTTGTTCAATGTCCTCTCTAAGAATGTGATGATACCTCATAAAATCTTTTTTAATTTTTTCTATAATATCTGGCGTAAGATTATCGTAATACGTGTAATAACTCATCCGCAGTTCTAGATACAAAAGTTCAAGGTACAAAGGAGTGATCTGGTTGCGTTCAGCTATTTGTTTTGCTTTTTTCAAAAGCTTACGGGCTGCTTCAAAAAGTCCTTTTTCAAACAGTAAATTGATATCTAAAATATAAAAATGGATTTTATGCAATAAAGTACTATGATAATCTCGTAAAATTTCAAGTATTTTGTAATAGAGTTCTTTTTTTCTGACCTTGTAATTTGCGTACTTTTGAGCCACTTTTTTATCTATTTCTATTTTATCTAGCCTATCGTAAGTGCAGATATCTTCAAATAGGTTTTTTAGCGCAGACTGTTGCTTAAAAGTAGAGAGAGATTTAGTGATATATGTGCGTTCCTCTTTGCTTAGCTTACGTATTAATAAATACAAATCATCTTTTTTCATATACTTATAAGTATACAGTATTTGCCCTTTTTTCTTAAAAAATTGTAGTTTTGCGAATATATGAAAAATAAGATATCCTTTCTAAATCAGGCTTTTATTTTGGTTTTATTGTTTTTGTGGATGTCTTGCGGAAAAAAAGCAGCGAAAGACGAGTTTGTTATTGAGGGTACTATTACTAACGCAGAACCTAATGCAAAAGTGTATATTTATGACCCCACAGAGGACAAAAACGAACCGATTGCAAGTTCAGACCTAAAAGAAGGTAAGTTCAGAATACAGGGTAAAGTACCTGCCAAAGGATTTTATTTAATAGGAATTTCTAAAACGAATGCAGGTTTAGTCATTTTGGGCGGAGAAAAATTCAAAGCTACTGCCACTGCATCGGATATAAAAAATACCATAGAATTTACGGAATCCATAGAAAATAAAGCCTATAAACAGCTTAACAATCTTTTATTAGATTATGAAAATAAACTCAAACCTTTATATCAAGAAGCTAATCAAGCTGCACAAGGTATGGACATCACAGGCATGCCCATTACTGAAGATCGTCGTAAAGAAATTCAACTAAATGTGCAGAAACGCATAGATCAGCTTTATCAAGATAGGGAAAATAAACTTAAAGAATTTGTCAAAGAAAATGATGTATTAGCTAGTATAATAGCCAAATTATATATTAACCCTACCTACGATAAAAATAACCCCGAGCATCAGAAATATAAAAATGCTACCGAATTTTATGCAGCTCATTTTTTAGATGACATTCCTTTTGATAATCCATCTGTGGCTTATATTCCTGAGTTTGGTTACAAGATGCGAGGTTTTGTTGAACTTTATGGTTCATATACTAATCAAATTAAACAGACGTTAGAGAAGTCGCTTCGAAAAGCTGCTACTGCTAAGGTCAAAGAAGCAATTCTGCGCCCCACTATTGCGGCTTCTGAAACAATGAACGAAGAACTGTTTTTTTATTTAGCTGGTATTTATGAAAAAGAATTTCCAAATTCTAAGCTCATTTCTACTCTCAAAGAGCGTGTAAATAAGCTCTCACAATTCAAGGTTGGTGCTAATATCCCTGAAATTGAACTTCCTAATCCGCAGAATCAAAAAATAAAGCTTTCTTCTTTGAGGGGCAAGTATGTATTGATAGACTTTTGGGCGAGCTGGTGCAGTCCTTGTAGGGCAGAGAATCCTAATGTGAAACGTTTATATCAGCAGTATAAAAATAAAGGTTTTGAGGTTTATGGGGTATCTATTGACCAAAAGCGAGAGGATTGGCTTAAAGCTATTAAGGAAGATGAGATTACTTGGATTCAAGTTCTCGATCAGGACAATAGAACGGCTCAACAATTTAATGTACGGGCTATTCCTATGACTTTTTTGATAGACAAAAACGGAGTAATTATTGCTAAAAATTTGCGGGGTGAGCGATTGGAAGAAAAGCTCAAAGAATTGATGCAATAATGCGAATTGAGGGATATTTTTCATTTTTTGGGCGTGTCCTTGTGGGCGTTACGCTGCGCGTATGCCCACAAGGTCGGCGTGCTACGGGCTAACGGTGCT
>JANWVE010000115.1 GCA_025057675.1 Bacteroidia bacterium | reverse complement strand
TGTTCTGCGTGAGGCATGCGAAGGGCGTGCGTTAGCACGGTGCGAAGCCCCTCGCACACGCTCTTAACCTCTTGCCCAGGGGGTGGGGCGCAGCACCGTTAGCCCGTAGCACGCCGACCTTGCCCACACGAGCATAGCGAGACGTGGGCAAGGGCACGCCCAAAAAAGACTTAATAACTAATTCATGCCTATTTCTTGTAAAAAGAAAATAGATTTAATATAAGTCTAAAAAATAATGGTATGCGCTTGGGAGTATGAGCGTGGCAAAAGACTCCAGGCACACACCTAAAAAATTAAAATCCAACTTTCTAATAAAATAACTTTGTGTAAATAAAAAAATAAGATAGACTAATATGGTTAGTTATGGGAGCTATTTTTGTGTGAGTACTTTCTGTAATTCAGATTTATCTATAAAACCTTGATGTTTCCATGTTTCTTTTCCGTTTTCATATAGAATTAAAACAGGTACGTCTTGCACTTTTAGTTCCTTGGCTAGTTTTTTATTCTCCTCTACGTTAATCCGAATAATTCTCACATTTTGACCATGTTCTTTTTCTAACTCTTCTAAAAAGGGTTTCATTTTAATACAAGGCACACACCAAGGGGCATAAAAGTCTATCAAAACCTTAGGTTTAGACTGTATCATTTTGAGATACGCATCTGGGGAGATTTTATCCTGGATAGGGATATTTTTCTCTGTGATTATAGGCAAACCTTCATTCTGCCATGCAGATATACCTCCTGACAAATTATATACTTCTTTAAAGCCATTTTCTCGCATGTAGTTTGCTGCGGCACTGCTTCTACCACCTGCTAAACAATAGACAAAATAAGATTTATTTTTATCCAAGGCATTTATTTTTTGTGCAAAATCGGGGTCATGGTAGTTAATATTTTGGGCTTTGGGTATGTACCCTGTTTCAAATTCTTGGGGTGTTCGTACGTCTAACACTATGGCATTCTCTTTTTTCTCTGCCAACTTAGTATTAAAAGCGGTGGGGGCTAAATTATAACCACCTGACTGTTGAGATTGGCAAGCATATAAGAATATGCCTAAGTATGTTAAAATTAAATAAATCTTTTTCATACTTGACTTAGTTTTCTGCATGATGCTGATTAATTATACTTATTAGATAAGAAGCGGGTACTACACCTGCTTGGCGCCATACGGGTTCTCCGTTCTTGAAAAGCATTAAAGTGGGTACGCCCTGTATGCGGTAGGACGTAGCTACTAACGGATTTTTATCTACATCAATTTTAATGATTTTTGCTTTATCTCCTATTTCTTGTTTAACTTCTTCTAAAATAGGCTTCATCATTTTGCAGGGTCCGCACCACTCTGCAAAGAAATCTACCAAAAGTAGAGGCTCTTCTTTAACTAATTCACTAAAGGTTTTTTTTACTTCGGTTTGCATATATTTTCTCGTTTATTATTTACTTATTTACATAATGTTTAATTGTCTTGTACTTTACACGCACGACTATTAGTACAGCATGTTCCTGCACATCCTACATTGAAAATTGCGATTATGGCAAAATAAGCACCTATCAAAGCACCTAATGCTTCTTTTTCAGCTATTCCCAATACAATTAAGAACATTCCTATACTCAAATACATAGTGCGCCTAAGAGTCCAAGATTTCAAGTTAAAATATTTGGATAGCATAGGTCTAATAAACACTGCAAATATCGGTATAAATTTAACTATTTTTGCGCTACCAAAGTTACACAACTACTTTCAAAAAGTACTTTTGATGATATGACGAGTATTTTTCTTGATTAAGCTTTTTGGGCGTGTCCCTCGCTTGCGCTCGGGTCGGGCTACTCCGCACTACGCGTTTGCTTCGGTGCTACGCTGCGCTTCGCACTGCCTAACGGCATGCTCCGTATCCCTCACGCAAGCAACAAGTACACTAATCCCATCTATTCAAAATGTAATCTTGTAAGTATCTGAAAATGAGTATTAAATAAGGTAAAAATACATTCTAATCTTGTGAACATTTGAAAATGAGTGTCAAACAAAATAAAAATTATTTAATCAGGGTTAAAAGGTTGTAAAAAGTCCATGTATTCAAGGTTAAACCTTGTAAATGCTTGAAAATGAATACAAAACAAGGTAAAGTAACAACACTTCAAACAAGGTAAAAAATTTTAACCTTGTAAAGATTTGATAATGAGCATCCAACAAGGTAAAACAAAAGTATGTATGAAAACAAGGTAAGAGGTCAGAATGCAGCTTGCGTGAGGCATGCGAAGGGTGCGTGAGCAGTGCGCAGCGCAGCGAAGCACCGAAGCGATGGCGCAGCCCGCAGCACGCCGACCCGAGCGCAGCGAAGGGACACGCCCAAAAATATAATAGCATTATTTAGATCTACTTGACTTTTTCTACTGTTATCCTTAAATTGCGATTGTATACCATTCCCAAAATATATTATGAGAACAATACTTTCACTTACATTACTTCTTTTTCTTAGCTGGACGCAGCACTCTCATGCTCAGCAAGAAATCAAGGGTTCTAATGCAACTACACTCAATGGAGTAAATAGGACTCAAATGTCAAAAAAAGTAGATAAAACACCCAAAGGAAAACTCTCTGTAACCCAAATTAACGCACCTACACTATATACAAAAAACCCATCTAATGCTCAAGAACCTAACCCTGTACCCGATAGCATTAGTAAAACTAATGCTCCCGTAATATCTAATCAAAATCAAATTCTCGAACCTAAAAAGTAGCTTAGATGCAGTTTAAGTCATAGTTTAAAGTCCAATGTTCCGCAAATATTCCAATTACGATTATCGGGGCGGTGATAATTCAAACGCCACCATATATCTACTCGCAGTATCTTAAATATATTAGCCACACCCACGCCCACCTCCATGTAAGGAATTGAGAATGGACTTTGAATAGGTAAAAATCGGGCTTGGTCAGGATAAACCTGCTTACCCAGAGCTTTCTCAATATGATGCGACTGCAAACTACCTGACGCTAACCTAAAACCAGCCACATTACGAAGCTTAAACTTCTTTATCCAAGGTATGCGGTTCATGATAAGTCCGCCCAAGTCGTGGTCGTAATAAAAGGTGAGGTACTCATCCGCTAAAAACTCATAATAATACATTACATTAAAATGTTCATGATATGCAACAGTTTGATTGCCATTGAATATCATTAAAATAGGGTAGGGTAGATGCATCCCCATGATTTTACCCGCCGTGGCTTTCCATGTCCCTCTTCCCCATCGTCTAAGATTGATTTCATCAAAAATTTGAACTTGTGTATGTAAATATCTGACATTACTTCTTATGATATTTGGTAAAGCATATTCTATTTTTACATTGATTTTAGGATATTTAGCGTCGCCTACATTTATACGTCCCTTGGGAGATGTAACATAAGGCTGTGCAAATACAAAATACCACTCTGTATGCAGTACGCATTGCTCAAACTCAGGAATGGCTAAATTGGGCGTATAATCCTTATTTTTTACCCAACTATAATTACTTTTGTTCATGGCATTGTGAAAAGATTGATAATAAAACCCTGCCTTTCCTTTGATACCATTAGGAAGGCGAATAGATATACCCCATTGATAATCAAAAATGTAGTTATACTTTGCATAATTAAGCTTAGCCACAATAGAATAAAGTGCATTGATAGATCTATCCATCATGTTTTCATTACCTATCATTACACAGTCAAAGCGGTGCTGCGCGTACATCTTAAAGTGGTATTTTTCAGAAAAAACATACTCAGTTCTGATGTTCCATTTTGCTTTTTTATCTGCAAAACCCCAACGAGAGAAAGCATTTATGCGGAACTTTGTAGAAAACACTTCATTTGTACTGAGGGCTAAGCCCATAGAATATCCTTCTACGGTGTTAAAATCAGTATTTTCTAAGTCCAAGCCCACTTTACCATATTTAAAACGAATAGAAAAAGGATTCAATTTAGTTTGTAAATCCTCTTCTGATATGCCCATAAAAACGCGCTTACTTTTATATTTCAAGCTATCAGGTGAGTGGGCTAGGGAGTCTTGCACTTTTTGAATAGAGTCTGCTTTCTTGTAAGCTTTGCGTTCTATATCGGAGAGTTTTACCTGTCTATTAGTTTCCCAATACATGCTGTCTTTATTCATAGACTCTTTGTCAAAACGCATCAGTTCATTATTAAAAAAACGTTTTTGCTTTTGTGTAGGGAATTGATAGTCCTTGAACCGTGCTAAGCTATTTGCTCGCCCTTTTACGGCTATTAGCCCAAGACCTATATCAAAATCAAAATCTGATATACTTTCAGAAACTAACCATAAGCTGTCTAACAGAATGTACTGCTGCCGAATATGGAAGCCTGTTACAAAGTTAACATTTACAATACCTGGGTTAACAACATCTACATATTGTAAAGCGTATGTATCTGCGTCTATAAATATTGTACCCTTAAAAGTAGGTCCTGTATTGGTCAGAGGTTCAAAATTGATTTTATAGGTTTTTCTACCATTTTGGTAGAAAGAACCCTCAAGTTCATAATTATAATAGAGCAAAGCCCCATCGGCAATGGGACTAACCAAATTTAACCCGATTACTTCCACATTATTTTGATAGAAGTTAGTTTGCAATAAATCAAAAGAAGGTAGCATGCTAAATGACTCTCTGCTTCCACTAACTTGGGTTGCATGTACTATTTCTTTGTATTTATTAGGCTTTTCAAAGTAAGTAGTAGAAATATTTTCTAAAACAAAAGCATTCAAGTCTTTTTCTTTGTCTAAGGTAAGGGTCTTGCTATCTTTTGACTTTTTATCAGCCTTTGTGGTATTTTGCTGCATAGCACCTATCATTTTCAAGGCTAAGCTGTCTAATTCTATGAATAATTTAGAATATGAACTGGCTTGCCACCGCTCAATTTTAGCATTGTTTTTATCTTTATGTTGGATGGCTTTTTTGATAATACGAACAGCAGGATTATCTTTGGCACTAACAATCACTTCTTTGGTTTCAATCACGTTAGGATTAAGTAAAACATTACATTCTATTTTAGGTGCGTTAAGTGATAGCGTAATTTGTTGTGTGCGGTATCCCATAAAAATAAATTGCAGCGTAACAGGCGTTTGATAGGTTTTTATGGTATACTCCCCTTTTATATTACTACTAGTGCCGATGTCGGTATCTTTTATTTGAACGGCAACATAAGGAATAGGTTCTTTTGTCAGGCTATCTTTGATAACACCATATATAGTAAAAGATTGCGCACTAACGTATATTAAAAGTGTAAAGCAAAAAATACATATCCACAAGCATTTCTTTCTAAGCACGCTCCAAAGATAAGGGTTTTAAGCAGACTTATATTCAAATTATTGACAAATATATTCAAAACATTATGATGAGCTTGTTCAAGACTTTCTACGAATGAAGTTTTTATTTTTTTGGGCGTGTCCTTGTGGGTGTTACGCTGCGCGTATGCCCACAAGGACACGCCCAAAATAAAAATATCCTAATTTATACTTATCTTTGTATCTTGGTGGAATGCCACTTCGGACTCAAAGCTTTTATCCTATACCTAACTTTTATTGTGCTATCCTTACCCAACTACGCAGAGGTAGGGGGCTATTATCACGTGTATAACATTTACATCACAGGAAATAGAATCACCCGAGAAAAAGTAATTTTACAAGAGCTTAACATCCGCTGTAATGATAGCTTACCTAAGCGAGAAATTAAAACTCATTTACAAAAAGCCCGAAATCGCATCTATAATTTAGACTTGTTTAATGAAGTAAAAGTTACTTACCAAAAATGCACCGCAGATACGAATTATATCATAATTGATGTCAAAGTTACAGAAAGGTGGTATATCTGGCCCGTGCCTGTTTTTGAATTGAGAGATAGAAATTTGAATATATGGTGGCAACATAAAAGTCTCAAACGCGTTACTTATGGAATTACAGGCGGAGTAGAAAACTTTAGGGGACGTAATGAAACCGTAGGTATTAGCTTAACTGATGGATATGCCAAAGCAGCCATTCTTTTTTATGATATTCCTAACCTTAGTTATAAGCATCGTATCGGATTAAACTTTTTGAGCAGCTACTCTGAACGCAAAGAAGTGGTATTCAGTACTCAAGAAGGTAGAGAACAATTTTTTAGACAAAAGACACAAGCCAGCCGCTTTTACAGAGGTATTCGGTTTGATGCATCAAAAAGAATTACTTTACTGCGTAAGATAGATGCTTACATACATTATCGTAATTTCTCTGTTTCTGATTCAGTGCGTATGCTTAACTCTGATTATCTATTAGGAAAAGCCCATTTACAATACTTAAAAATCGGAGTCAGATACACAGATAATCATGTAGATATAGTAGAATACCCCTTAAAAGGGTATTATTATACCATAGAAGCAACAGATGTAGGTATAGCCAGCAAACAATTTCATAGTGTAAAAGTAAAGCTTAATTATCAGCTATATGGAAAGTTGTGGGGTAGAAGGCATTATTGGAAGTATGAAGGTTTGTGTTCAGGTATAACGGGTTATCGTTTACCGTTTGAGGAGTATATTTTTATGGGTTATGACCATGTTATAAGGGGTAATGAGTATTATGTTCAGCAAGGGCATGCGCATATTTTACAAAGTATTGAATATCGTTATGTTTTGGTGCAAAGGCGGGTTTATCCTATGAGTTGGATGCCCATTAGGCAGTTTAGGGATTTACCTTTCGCTATGTATCTCACCACGTTTTATGATACAGGGTACACTTATAGTAGGATATTTCTCAACAATCCGATGAATAATCGATGGTTATATGGATATGGCGTAGGGTTGAATATACTTGCGCCGTATGGTACAGTGTTAAAAATAGACAGGTCTTGGAATCAATACAATGAGAGTGCGTGGTTTGTGTCTGTAAAAATTAATTTCAGATAAAGTTAAATGTGATGGTGAATGATTTTTTTGTAGTTTTTTTGGGCGTGCCCCTTGCTGACGCAAGGGTCGGGGCATTCCGCACTGCGCTTCGCTGCGGTGCTAACGCACTGCCCTTACGGGCATGCTCCATGCCCCTCACGCAGATGACCTGTGCCATTATGTCTTTACCTTGTTTGATCCTGAAGTACAATCACTTACAAGCCAAAACTTTGCATAATACACAGAGAGGTGGATTTTTCAGGGATTCTTTGCGTGAGGCATGCGAAGGGCGTGCGTCAGCACGGTGCAGAGCGAAGCGTAGCACCGAAGCGATAGCGTAGCCCGTAGCACGCCGACCCGAGCGCAGCGAGGGACACGCCCAAAAATATCAAAACCTTTTTTATCGCATCCCGTAACTACTTAAATAACAAACACACAGGTATAAAATCTACCTCAAAGTAACATGTATCAGCATATTTTACCTTGAGTTAGTCAATATTTGAACGTATTTTTGCTTATATGAAGGATAAACTATTCACTGTATTGCTTTTAATGCTATACTTTTACAGCATAGCCCAAAAAACAGTTGTCGTTTATCCTGCTTCGGAAAGAACTTATTTTCAATCCCTTACCTATACCGATAGTTTAACTTTTGATAAAAAAATTAAAAGTATTCTTGCAGAAAAGCAAAATAAAGGCTTCTTAGAATATAGCATAGATAGTCTATTCATTAAACAAGATACACTTTTCTTACATATCTGGATAGGTAAAAAATACATCTTTCTACCCTTGCAATACAACTCGGAGGAGATAAAAAATCCACCTAATTACATTAAACCTATCTCAAACCCTAAACAGATACAGGCTATAACTGAAAAAATAATTGCGCTGTATATGCAGAAAGGTTATCCTTTTGTCAAATGTAAAGTGGATTATCAAATTACTTCTCAAAAAGAAAATTATATCTACCAACCTACAATAAGAATTGATAAAGGCAGCAAGTACTTTTTTGACAGCATTTCATTCATAGGCATAAGTAGTAACGCAAGTAAATTAGCAAGAAAGATTATAGATATTCAAAGTAAAGATGTTTTTAACCAAAAAAAAGTAGATAACGTTGTTAGACTGTTGCAAAACAGCCCTTATTTTGAGCAATGTAAAATAAAAGAAATGCGTTTTACAACTCAAAATACAGTTCATCTTTTTATAGATGCACAAACTAAAAAAGCTAATTATATTGATGGCGTATTGGGTATTGCTCCTGCAAATGCTCAACAAGATAAAACACAAATCACAGGTAATCTCAAACTTAACATTGTTAATCCTAATTGGGGAGGTAAAACTTTGTATATTCAATGGGACAGGTTACCTGCTACTTCTCAAAATTTAGAAATTAAATTTAAGCAGCCATATTTATTTCAAAGTCCGTTAGATGTTCAAGCGCAGCTCAGTATTCAAAAGCAAGATAGCACTTTTTTACGTAGAGACCTACAAAGTAAAATCAATTACCAAATAAACGGTTTTTGGAGTTTAGAAGGAGGACTGTTTAATCGCCAGAGCTACAGTACCTTACGAAATAGTTTTAGACGAGATACCCTTAGCACCCCTATCATCCCTAAAACTCAAAATTTGATATTTAACTTTTCACAAACTTTGTATGCTATTGGAATAAAGTACTTTTCTTTAGACAACTTATACGCACCACAAAGAGGTGCTGACATTTTGATAGAAACATATACAGGCTACAAAAATATACGTAAAACTCAAGGTATTGATACAGAAATTTTTGAAAATCTGAATGTAAGAACATTAGTCTATGCTTTACAGGCTAAGTACGCGCAATACTGGCGTTTTAATAGTCGGCAGGTGGGGGTAGTGGGGATAAATGCGGCTATTCTTACCAATCCTTACTTAACCTTGAATGATTTACACAGGTTAGGAGGGCTGCGTACCATTAGGGGATTTAACGAATTGAGCTACTTTGCTAGTAATTACAGTGTAGCTACTTTTGAATACCGTTACTTTTTAGAAGCCGTTTCTTTTTTAAGTCTATTTTTGGATTATGGTTGGTTACAAGAACGCTATCAAATGGCTATGCTAAAAAGCCGAGAGATTGTAGTAAATAACCAAATCCGATATCAAACTTATCAAAGTATTGAAGAGAGGAGTAGATGGTATAATCCTATTGGCTTTGGTGTTGGGATGCAGTTATTACTTGAAAAAGCTGGAATTTTGTCTTTAGCCATAGCACTGGGGCGGGATACGCAATTACCTAATACTACTTTCAACGTAAGACAAATTAAACTACACTTCGGACTATTAACGCGTTTTTGATAATGTGAATTTTTAGATAGTAGGGTATTGGTCTATTTTTATTTTTCACAATTTAGAATGCTAAAATGCTAAATTTTAATCTTTTTTTGGGCGTGTCCTTGTGGGCGTTTCGCTGCGCTCATGCCCACAAGGTCGGCGTGCTACGGGCTAACGGTGCT
>JANWVE010000114.1 GCA_025057675.1 Bacteroidia bacterium | reverse complement strand
CTGGGCATGAGTTTAAGTGTGGGCGAGGGGCTTCGCACCAAGCCTGACGGCTTGCCCTCCGCATGCCTCACGCAAGCGGCAAGTATGCTAATCTCACTTATTCAAATTTTAACTTTGTGAGTACCTGAAAATGTATTTTGAAATCAAACAAACATAACTACAAAGGTAAAACTTGCATATTCAAGGTAAAGCGTTATAAGAAGTCCATATATTCAAGGTTTAATCTTGTAAGTCTTTGAAAATCAATAAAAAAATAAAATAAACGTATTTCAAACAAGGTAAAAAATTTTGGATCTTGTAAGTCTTTGAAAATGAAGATTAAACAAGGTAAAGCAAAGGTATGTATGAAGAGTGAGGTAAAACGTCAAAATGCTAATTGCGTGAGGCATGCGGAGGGTGCGTAAGCAGTGCGGAGCGTTAGCGAAGCACCGAAGCGTCAGCGTAGCCCGTAGCACGCCGACCCGAGCATTAGCGAGGGACACGCCCAAAAAACATAAAATATCTCATTTGGGTATCTCAATATACCAAAACTTTTTGTAATGCTCGTTGTTTAGTCAAAAAATCGCAGTTGTATTATGACCCATAAAAAGTTGCTTAAATTACTCAAAAAAGAGGTTTTTGTAATAAAAAAACTGCACCAATTGCAAAATTTCGCATAAATTTTTTCTTGCTGATTATCAAGTATTTACAAAAAAATCTTTGTTTTCTTATAAAAAAACAAGGGTAAATATTTGCATAGTATTGAAAACCACGTTATTTTTGTTGTGCAGTTAGGTTAAATATAAAAAATCATATAGCTGTGGATATATTTGACAAAATAGACAAAAGCATGGGGCACCTTGGTCAGTATGCCGACCAAGCTCACGGATATTTTACGTTCCCAAAATTAGAGGGTGAGATAGGTACAAGAATGAAATTCAACGGCAAAGAACGTTTGATATGGTCTTTGAATGATTATTTAGGTTTAGCTAATCATCCCGAAGTCCGAAAAGCAGACGCAGAAGCTGCATCCAGGTATGGTTTTGGACATCCTATGGGGTCACGCATGCTTACAGGAAACAGCGACTACCATGAACAATTAGAGAAAATGTACGCCGAGTACGCTCAAAAAGAGGATGCTATCTTGGTCAACTTCGGATATCAAGGAAACATATCTCTCATACAAGCTATCCTAGACCGTAGAGATGTAGTAATATACGACTCACTCTCTCATGCTTGCATAATAGATGGTGTAGTGGGTACTTTGGCTAAACGCTTCATATTTGAGCATAACAATATGGAGCAGTTAGAAAAGCGCTTGCAGACAGCCCTCAAAATCGTGGAGAAAACGGGAGGTGGGATATTAGTTATTACCGAAGGAGTGTTTGGAATGAAGGGTGATTTAGGATATTTACCTGGTATTGTGGAATTAAAAAAGAAGTACCCCTTCCGTATTTTAATTGATGATGCACACGGCTTCGGTGTAATGGGCGCAACAGGAATGGGAACAGCAGAACATTATGGCGTACAACAAGAAATTGACATCATATTCAATACCTTTGCTAAATCCATGGCTATGATAGGCGGTTTTATTGCAGGAGATAAAAAAGTTATGCGATACCTCCGCTATAATATGCGTAGCCAAATTTATGCTAAGACCATGCCCACAGCCCTTGTACTAGGGGCTATCAAGAGATTAGAAATTCTACGCAACGATCACACTAGAAGAGAACACCTGTGGAAAATTGTCAAAGCACTACAAGAGGGTTTCAAAGCACGCGGCTTTGATATAGGACCTACACAAAGCCCCGTAACACCTGTATACATGAAAGGTTCTATCTGGGAGTGTAGAAACCTCTCATTAGACCTACGTGAAAACTATAATATCTTTATGTCTGTGGTTACCTACCCCGTAATAGAAAAAGGTTCTATTATTCTGAGGGTAATACCCACTGCTAATCATACCTTGGATGATGTAGAATACACCCTCAATGCTTTCGCTGAGATTAGAGAAAAACTGGATGCAGGCGCTTATGCTGATGACAAGTTAGTTACCCCCTTTATGCCCAAAATAGTATTTTAATCTACTTCATCTATTTAGCATTGCCTTATTTAATCCTTAATCATATAGTCCTATGGAAAAGTTCAAAAAAGTCCAAAAAATCGTCGGTGAAATTGCCGAAGACGCGGAAAAGTTCTACGAAAAGAACAATAAAGCCGCTGGTACTCGCGTGCGTAAAGCCATGCAAGAGTTGAAAACCTTAGCGCAAGAAATTCGCAAAGAGGTTCAAGAAATCAAAAACAAGCAGGAAGCAGCCGCAGCAAAGTCAAAATCCACTACAACTGCTAAAAAAACTGAAGCTAAAAAGTCAGACGCTAAAAAAACTACTGCTGCAAAAGCTTCTACTAAGAAAAAGTAACATTAGCCAAAAAGCGACCTTAAACTGCCTTGTGTCAAAAACACAGGCAGTTTTTTATATCAACAGTAGCAAACTAATTAATTTTTTATTGGGCGTGTCCCTCGCTGCGCTCGGGTCGGCGTGCTACGGGCTACGCTTCGCTTCGGTGCTTCGCTGCGCTACGCACTGCTGACGCACCCTCCGCATGCCTCACGCAGCAGCCCTTGGATGTTTTACCTTATTTTTAAACATGTCTTTGCTTTACCTTGTTTAATCTTGATTATCAAGTATTTACAAGGATAAAATTTTTTACTTCATTTGAGCTGTACACGTTTTATCTTGTTTAACATTGATTTTCAAGTATGTACAAGGTTAAACCTTGAATATACCGACTTTACACTACTCTTTAACCCTGAATACAGATGTTTTACCTTATTTGATATTGATTTTCAATCAGCTACAAGGTTAAAAAATAGAGTTTTATCTTATTTTACTTTCATTTTCAGTTACTTACAAGATTAAGATTTGAATAAGTGGGCTTAGTTTAATAACAGCTTGCGTGAGGCATGCGGAGGGCAAGCCGTGAGGCTTGGTGCGAAGCCCCTCGCCCACACTTAAACCCATGCCCAGGGGGTGGGCGGGTGGGGCGCAGCACCGCCAGCCCGTAGCACGCCGACCTTGTGGGCATACGCGCAGCGTAACGCCCACAAGGACACGCCCAAAATTAATACATGAAATATCTTATATCCATCTTTGACCTATCAGTACAATCCCAATCCTATGGACGTAGGGCTAACTTATATCGCAATAAAGTTTCTGTAAAACCGTAAAATAAACTGTCTGCAATAAACGCCTGACCTATACTAACCTCACTGATAAAAGGAATTGTGCGTATCAACTTAGGTAAATTGTGTAGGTTTAAGTCGTGTCCTGCATTTATTTTTAATCCCACTTCATAAGCATGCGAAGCAGTGATTTTGTAAATATGTAGCACCTCATCTACTCTATCTGGCTGGGATGAAAAAGTATGGGCATAAGGACCAGTAAAAAGTTCTATTCTATCTATACCAATGTTTTTAAGCACAAATAAATCTTCATTCAATACATCATAAGGATTGATAAAAACAGAGATACGCGTATGAGGAGATTTTTCTCGAATATCCTGAACAGCTTTGGATAGTAATTTAATGTTGCTCTCATGGATTTGCCATCCTGCATTAGAAGTAAGCACATTAGGTGGATCAGGGACTAATGTAGCCTGATCAGGTTGTACCTCTTGAATAATACTCATGTAGCGTGCGTCTGGATATCCTTCAACATTTAGCTCAACTGAAATAGTTTTAGCTATCATTAACACATCTTGGCGAGTGATATGTCTTTCATCAGGGCGAGGATGCACAGTAATTCCTTCTGCACCGTGTGCCTCTAAATGTCTAACACAAGCAATTAAATCAGGTACGTTTCCCCTGCGTGCGTTACGCAAGGTAGCAATCTTGTTTACATTAACGCTTAACACCGTTGCCATATACAAAAGTAAATTTTTATTCAGTCATGCAAGTGCATTGCGTAAAAAATTGACAAATGGTACAGCAGATAAAAAATGCGATACACAATATTCTACGTACTTTTCCGAAGTAACGATGGTATCAGGAATGTCTTTCCAAAGTAAAAACTGTTTTAGTGTTGTATATGAAGCTAATTCGGGGTATTGAGCAACATCTTTGGGAAGTTTTTTGTAGCACTTGCCTGGGTATAGGTTTCTCCAATGTTCTTGTAAGGAAGGGTTGTTAAGTATATTTTGCCATATTTCGGTTTCATACACAATTTCCTGACGAATTTTTTTCAATTGTTCGGTTTTAGGTTCGTACAAACCGCAAGCAATAAAACTTTGATTAGGTTCTATGTGAATGTAGTATCCAGGTTTATCCGATTGAGTGCCTTCATGGTCTAAGTATGCACCTAAGAAAGTTTTGAAAGGTAGTTTATTCTTAGTAAAGCGTACGTCTCTGTAAATCCGAAAAATATACTCACTAATTTTGACATAAGGTGATAGATGCGTATGTGGTACTAAATGTTCAACAATTTGAGTTACAATTTGTTTGAATGGTTCTCTGACAAAACACTCGTAATCTTTCTTATTATCTTGAAACCATATTTTGTTATTATTTGCTTTTAGTTGAGTTAAGAATTGAAGACCTTGTGCAGGAAACATGTTTATTGAACACACTTATTGCTTAAATAATTCTTAAAAAAGGTGCTTTTATGTAAGTGAGCAGAGTAAATATAATTGTTTTTGGGCGTGTCCCTCGCTGCGCTCGGGTCGGGCTACTCCGCACTACGCTATTGCTTCGGTGCTACGCTGCGCTTCGCACTGCCTTACGGCATGCTCCGTATCCCTCACGCAAGCTGTATTTGGACGTTTTACCTTATTTTTATACATATTCTTGCTTTACCTTGTTAAATCTTCATTATCAATTATTTACAAGATTAAAAATTTTTACTTTGTTTTAATTAGGTTCATTTTATCTTGTTTTATTTTGATTTTCAAGTATTTGCAAGATTAAACCTTGAATATATGAACTTTCCGTAATGTCTTAAATTTAAATACACAAGTTTTACCTTACCTTCGTAGTTATGTTTTTAGTTGTTTGATCTGGGAATATCAAACTATATTATAGATTATCAGTTATTTGCAAGGTTAAGTCTTGAATAAGTGAAATTAGTTATTTGCAGCGTTCTTTGCGTGAGGCATGCGGAGGGTGCGTGAGCAGTGCGCAGCGCAGCGAAGCACCGAAGCGATAGCGCAGCCCGCAGCACGCCGACCCGAAGCGCAGCGAGGGACACGCCCAAAACTAAAAATAAAAATACTACCCTTTCTACACAAGAAAAAAGAATATCCACTCAAAAGTATGCATCTGCTCAGATAATCATAATTTGACTTTGTTAGTAAATACTACGTTTCAAAAGATATTTTTTGCCCATTTTGGTTGTAGAAAGCGTATTCGTGTAGTGTTAGCGTGTCATCTTTGACAATTTTGAGCCACTTTTTGTACTTAAAAAACCATCTTCGTTGGATAGAGAAAATTCCTTTTGTGAAATAAGCTGCTGTAACAGGATTAAGGTGCAAAGTAACCTGGTTTTCTGTTTTGTTAGAAAGAAGATACTTGACCATCTCTTCAATTTCAGCCACGAAGCTATTAGCTTGGAGTTTTTTTGAATAATCATTTTCAGTTTCTATTTGGACTTCTGGGCGTACGCGTTGCCGCGTAATTTGCATTAGTCCGAATTTACTGATAGGGAGCACATTACACTTCGCTCTGGATTTTTTGAGCGATTCATTCATGAACTCATAAACTTGGCTTCTGTGCTTGGGATTGTGCATGTCTATAAAATCAATGACGATAATTCCACCAAGGTCTCGTAACCGCAACTGTCGGACAATTTCTGCAGCGGCTTCCATATTCATTGCAAAAGCATTTTCTGCTAGGGTAGTATCGGCTTTGAGCTGAGTCTTCCCACTATTAACATCAATGACGTGCATTGCTTCGGTATGTTCAATAATCAAATAGCCACCACTGGTAAGGTCAACTTGCTTTCCAAAAGATGCTTGTATCTGTTTGTAAATACCTGCATAGTCAAATAATTTTTCCTGGCCCCTGTAAAACTTGACAATCCCCTCCTGCTCTGGAGAGATACGACGCACATACTCACGAATTTCATCAAAGTACTCTTTACTATCTACTACAATAGCATCATAGTTGTCATTAAGCAAATCTCTGATTAGGGTCAAAGTTCTACTCATTTCATTCATAACTCGGGAGATAGGAGGGGCTTCAATAAGTTTTTCACAGAAAGTGTTCCACCGTTTGAGCAAATCTTTGAGATCTCTTTGTAGGTCATTGATATCAGCATCAGCTGCGGCGGTACGGACAATAATGCCAAAGTTATTGGGACGTAAAGTGGATAAACTCTGTTTAATTTTTTTTCTGATGGAAAATTCTTTAATTTTTTTAGAGATAGAAAGCGTATTATTAAAAGGAACTAATACTAAAAAACGTCCTGCTAATGAATAATTGAGGGTCAGACGGGGACCTTTATTTCCAATAGGCTCTTTATCTATTTGTACAGGCAGTAATACTTCTTTGTGAAGGACATCGCTGATGCTTCCTTTAACATCAATTTCAGGTTCAAACTCAAAAGTGGACAGGTCAGGAATGCGTTTTTCATCGCGCAGAGTATGAAAGAACTTAATGATGGTTCTAGCATAAGGACCTAAATCTGTGTAATGTAAGAAAGCATCTCTTTCGTAACCTACATCTAAAAAAGCGCCATTGAGGTCTGTTTTTAAGCGTTTTATCTTAGCTAAGTAGAGGTCTCCTACACTAAAATGCCCACCAGGGCGTTCTTGATGTAGTTCTACAAGTTTTTTATTTTCTAATACAGCGATTTGAACCGTTTTATCTGCTGTAGTGATAAAAATCTCGTTGCTCACGTTTTTTGTGTATATTAAGAATAAAACAAGGTCATTAACATTAAGTAGAACAGGGTCATTACAATCATTAAAAGATCTTATTCTACGCCCTCTCACTTTGGTAATTTTACAAGGAGAGGGCGTGAGAAGGAAGCAACTTTCTAGCGCTTTTTCTTGTGTCTATTTTTTCTTAATCTTTTCTTGCGCTTGTGCGTTGCGATTTTGTGTCTTTTTCTTTTTTTTCCGCTTGGCATATTTACTGATCATTAAAGTTAAAGTCTATTTTTCAAATTGGGACAAGTACTGTTTAGCTTCAGCTTGATAGTTTGGATTTTGAGTTGTTTTTAGTAGTTCATTGAATTTTTGTTTAGCTTCATTATATTTTTTGATTTGTAGATATCCTATTCCTGCATATAGAAGCGCTTGGTCTTTAATCATTGAGTTTTCGGGTTTTAGTGAAAGAACTTTTTCGAACCGTTTTACTGCTTTTTCGAATTGCCCTGTTTGCATGGATAAGATACCTAAGTTATGCTGGGCTAATATATGTGTAGGATTTTTGTCGGCGATATCTTTGAGCATAAAGATGCCCTGCATAGGGTTACCCGTCAGTGTGTAGCATACAGCCATATCAACCGATGCATTGATGTTATTGGGATTGATTTTAAGCACCTTTTCGTATATACTTATAGCTCTGAGTGCTACCTTTCTTTTCATAGAAGTATCAGGGAGAGTCTTAGTTGCTTCAAAATATCGGCTGGCCGCATCTAAGTATCTTATTTCTGTTTTTTCTTTATTGGCAATTAGTTCTCGGTAGTATCCTGCCCATTCTAATCTATTTTGGGCTTCGGCATCTTGAATTAGATTTTGGAGAGCTTGTAATGAGTCTTCCCAGTTTTTAGCATTGAATAAAGCTTCTTTACCATTAAGACTGATAGGTTGAAACTGCTGTGCTAATTCATCTAACCGTTCTGACGGTATTGTTTTTACTGCTCGCTCCTCTTCTTTTTTAACAATTGTCTTTTGTGTGAACACGAATAAGAGGCATACAGCTACCACACCTAGTAGCCCTACAACCATTTTTTGATGTAGGTTCATCGGTGTTTTAACATTGTCTTGCTTTTTGGGTTCATTTTCTTTCGAATTATGTCTTTCTTTGTCAGCACTGTGTTGATATCCACAGTTTGTGCAAAATTTTGCGTTTTTCACCCACTTTACACCACATTCAGGACAGAAATTTAGGCTCATAGGTTAGCTTGCTTAATACCATCTTTATCGTGTTTATGCACTCCTTAAGACCCGAAGAATTATTTACTTGTTTTCCGGGGTTTTCTTGGTTTTTTTTCTTTTTCTATGGCTACCTCCTCCTGTTCCTTACCCTTATTTGCTATTCTTTTTTCGATTTCCTTAGTGTTTTTTTTCACCCTCTCTGCAAATAACTTTGAGGGTTTGAAGGCGGGAATGAAGTGTGCGTCAATCATAATAGGTTGGTTTTTAGCAATATTTCGAGCGACTTTCTTAGCACGCTTTTTTACGATGAAGCTACCAAACCCACGTATGTATATGTTGTTGCCATCCGTAAGGCTTTGTTTTACGATCTTTAAAAAATGTTCTATGACTTCTTGGCAGTACTCCCGCTCTCTAGTTTCGTTCTTTTTAATTTCTTTTTTGTCTAATTGTTCAAGAATTTGTTGAATTACTTCTGCTTTGGTCATATTTTATGTATAGATAAATATTTTTTGGGACTGCAAAATTAGCATAAAAAATTCAAAGTCAAATTTTTATACATGTTTTTTATTATATTTCACTGATTATCAACAATATAAATTTTTATTGCTACTTTTTTGTGTTACATGTTCCAATTTTTCATATTTTTATACCAATCTACCAAGGTTTCAAAATGATAGTCAGCATGCGAATGAGGTTCATTATGGATGAGAATAGTTTTAAGCCCTACATTTTTACCTGCAATTACATCCCTAGGATTATCACCTATCATATAACTATTTTTAACATCCACCTGGTATTTAGCAATCGCCTTTTCTACCAATAAAGACTTAGGTTTTCTGCATAAACATTCACCTGTAATTTGGGGTAAATGGGGACAGTAAAAAAAATCTTCTATCCATATTCCTTTTTGAACATACAAGCTCTGCAAATAAGTATTGAATTCTTCTAATTGATTTGAGTTAAATAATCCTCTTGCTATTCCACTTTGATTAGTAATCACCACGAATCTAAACCCTATTTGAGTGAGATGCAAAAGAGCCTCTGTTACACCTTCAGGAATAATGATTCTATGAGGTTCGTAGATAAAACCTATATCCTGGTTCAAAATACCATCTCGGTCAAGTAGAAAGAAACGACTCATAATCAACAATATGGTTGACATTATATCTATTATGAATGATATCTGGGGGTATAATGGTGTGAATATCGGGGAATAAAAAACAGTTTTCGGGTTGTTGCGAGATATATTTTAATAACTATTCGTAGTGAAAATGAGCATGATACAAAGTTCTTATAATAGTTTTTCAGTGAAGATTTTTGATACCCTGTAATTTGATAGATAT
>JANWVE010000113.1 GCA_025057675.1 Bacteroidia bacterium | reverse complement strand
ATGACCTCTCCTGCAGATGGTGATCCCTCTAACAATGCCATGGCTGCTGTAAATAGAACTGTAATTGCTCCACTACCCTTGCCATATACAGAGGGATTTGGTAGCTATGCAGATGGCTCTGTGCCTACAGGTTGGTCAGCAGATATGGGTTTATATGATTTTAAAGCAAGAGCAAACCATGGAGCTACTGCAGACATGGGATTTGCGGCAAACCTATATTCTGGCAACTCCACCTCATTCGCTATCATGCCTAAGATTGGTCCTTTCTTATCAGGCACAAGTACATTTAGCTTTGATTACAGAATTGTAGATTATACTGGATACGCAAACCCAGGTGGCACAGCTACTGTTTTAACAACCACAGACTCTATTTACTTGGAGTACTCATTAGATTGTGGAGTAACTTTTACAAAAGTGCCTGGTTCTGTTATTACTTCTACTACACACACTACTTCTAACTTATTTGTCAATAAATCTATTACCTTGCCTGCGGCTGTAGCAGGTCAAGAGGTAGTATTCCGTTGGATAGGTAAATGGGCGGGTTCAGGTACAAGTGACTATTGGGTAGATATAGATAATATCAATATTACTTCATGCCCCTCTATTTCTGCACCAAATAACACTACCCCCCCTGCTAGCTTAACGATTTGCTCTGGTAATACCACTACTTTAACAGCAAGTGCTTTAGGTTCAGGTACTTTAACTTGGTACAACGTACCCTCTGGTGGTACTCCATTGGGTACAGGCAGTACATTTACAACTCCTGTGCTAACCACTACTACTACTTACTATGTAGCTGAGGAAGTAGGTTCTTGTTCCTCACCTCGCACAGCTATTACTGTAAATGTAGTGCCTACTCCTGCTGCACCTACTGTAGTTAGCTACATGCCTAATGATACTGTCTGTGCAGGTACAATCGTTACTATTACTATGTCAGGTACAGGTACTATTAAATGGTACGACTCACCTACAGGAGGCACTCCATTCTTCACAGGTGCAGTTATTAGCGGTCCTGCCATAGAAACAGACTCAGCTTATGTAACAGCAGACAATGGAACCTGTGAGTCCTCTCCTCGTACAAAAGTTAAAATTGTAGTCAATCCTCTACCTAACGTAACTTATACCGTACCTGCATCACAAGATACAGTTTGTACTACTGATGCACCCTTCACCTTAACAGGAGGTAGTCCTAGTGGAGGTACTTACTCAGGTGGTTCTTATATTACAGGCGGTAACACATTTAATCCTGCCCTAGCAGGCACAGGCAGCAAAATGGTTATCTACACTTATACAGACGCTAATGGATGTACTAACAAGGACACTGCCTACATTGTGGTAAAAATCTGCACTGAGGTACAAACTGCTATGGCAAGCAACATTTACTACCTCGGACAAAGCTATCCTAACCCCACTACAAACACTGCTAACATAGATATCTATGTACCTAAAACAGAACGTGTAGTTATTACACTCATGAATGTAGAAGGAAAAGTAATCAGAACCTTGTTTGAGGATAACTTAACAGGACACAGAACATTACAAATTGATACATCAGATTTACCTGCTGGTATGTACTTGTACAGAATGCAAGCAGGTAATTACACTGACCTCAAACGTATGAGTGTAGTCAAATAAAGCCTTAAATAGTAGTTTTTAATAGAGAAAGTCGTTTTTAGACTTTCTCTATTTTTTTACCTTGCAGATAATAATTCATACCTTTGTAACCTTTTTCAGTATGTTAGAAAAACTACAAAAAATAAAGACACGTTATCAGGAAGTACAGCAAATGCTCTCTGCACCCGATATCATTGCAGATATGAAACGATTCAAAGCATTGAATAAAGAAGCAAAAGACTTATCTAAAATTGTGTCTGTTATAGATGAATATGAACTAGTGATTTCTAACCTCCAAAATAGCAAAAACATATTAGAAACAGAGCATGATGAAGAGCTGCGTGATATTGCCAAAGAGGAGGTTATTCATCTAAGCGAACAACAAGCTAAGTTAGAAGAAAAACTAAAGGAAATGTTGATACCCAAAGACCCACAAGACTCTAAAAATGTAATAATGGAAATACGTGCAGGTACAGGTGGTGATGAAGCTTCTTTATTTGCTGGGGACTTAGCACGAATGTATCAACGTTATGCAGAGCGAGTCGGCTTTAATGTGGAGATTATAGATTTTACAGAAGGAACGGCAGGTGGGTATAAAGAGATTATCCTTAACATTACAGGAGAAGATGTATACGGTATTCTCAAATTTGAATCGGGTGTGCATAGGGTTCAGCGTGTACCTAAAACAGAAACATCAGGGCGTATTCATACTTCTGCAGCTACGGTAGCCGTACTACCCGAAGCCGAAGAGGTAGATATAGAAATCAAAGAAAGTGATATAAAAATGGAAACGGCTCGTAGTGGCGGCGCAGGTGGACAAAACGTAAATAAGGTAGAAACCAAAGTTATCCTAACTCATATACCCACAGGTACTGTAGTGATGTGTCAAACAGAAAGAACTCAGCTAGGTAACCGTGAAAAGGCAATGCAAATGCTTCGTACAAAATTATATGAAGAGAAAGTACGTGAGCAAGAAGAGGCTATAGCTAAACAACGTAAGACTATGGTTAGCACAGGGGATAGATCAGCTAAAATTAGAACCTATAACTTTCCCCAAAGTAGAGTTACTGACCATAGAATTAACTACACTGTTTATAATCTTCCCGAAGTATTAGACGGCGACCTTACAGAGCTGCTTGAACAGCTTAGATTAGCAGAAAATACCGCTAAATTACAGGAAGGCACAGGATATTAGAGATTTGAGGTTGAGGTCAGAGGATTGTATTGTATTTTATAGGCGTGTCCCTCACTACGCTCGGGACACGCCTATAAAAACTAAAATTATAGATTGAACAAACTATCTCACCACATCAAACGATTACGCAGTAGTCAATTCTGCAGAACGCATCTCTTTTGCAGCATTTACCATTTCAATCAAAGCTTTCTTAGTTTCCTCCCACTGGCGAGTTTTTAAGCCACAATCAGGATTCACCCAAAGCTGGTCTGCTGGAATAACTGCTTTTGCTTTATGCAATAAATCAACCATTTCTTTTTTAGATGGAACTCTCGGTGAGTGAATATCATACACACCAGGACCTATCTCGTTAGGATACTTAAAATCTGCAAAGGCATCTAATAATTCCATTTGAGAGCGGGAGCATTCAATCGTAATTACATCGGCGTCCATGTCGGCTATACTTTTAATGATATCGTTAAATTCAGAATAGCACATGTGTGTATGAATTTGTGTTTCATCCTTAACTCCTGAGGAAGCAATCCGAAATGCTTTTACAGCCCATTCTAAATAGCTTTCCCAGTTAGCTTTGCGTAACGGTAGCCCTTCACGAATAGCAGGTTCGTCTATTTGAATGATTTTTATACCTGCTTTTTCTAAATCTATAACTTCATCACGAATAGCTAAGGCTATCTGTAAACAAGTTTCCGAGCGGGGTTGGTCATCGCGTACAAAAGACCATTGTAGTATCGTAACCGGTCCAGTCAGCATTCCTTTTACATGTTTTTGAGTCAGAGATTGTGCGTAAGTAGACCAATACACTGTCATAGGCTTAAGGCGACATACATCCCCGAATATAATCGGCGGCTTTACACAACGGCTTCCATAACTTTGTACCCAACCATTTTGAGTAAAAGCAAAACCTTCTAACTGCTCACCAAAGTATTCCACCATGTCGTTGCGTTCAAACTCACCATGTACTAATACATCAATACCTACTTCCTCCTGCCAACGAATCGTTTTTTCAATTTCTGCTTTTAGTAGGCTATCATACTGTTCAGCAGTAAGTTCACCTTTTTTGAATTTAGCTCGCCAGGAGCGAACCTCAGCTGTCTGCGGAAATGAGCCTATTGTTGTCGTAGGAAATAAAGGCAAATTAAGTGCTTTATGCTGCTTCTCTTTACGAACGGTAAAAGGACTATTTCTTTTTGCATCCGCATTGGTGATAGTTTTTACGCGTTCTTTTACTTGATTATTGTGTATCAAAGTAGAAGTCTTTCTACGCTCATGAAATATTTTGTTAGCCTGTTCTTTGCGATAAACCATAGAGTCTGCACCAGGGCTGACTAACTGTTTCAAGGTTACTACTTCATCAATTTTTTGTTTAGCGAAGGCTAACCATTGTCTTATTTCAGAATTTAGTTCGGTTTCAAAATCTAAGTCGCAGGGGCAGTGAAGCAGTGAACAAGAAGGTGCAATAAATAAACGCTTTCTTCCCACCCGAGCAATACTCCTATGTATCATGTGCAAAGACTTCTCAAAATTATTTATCCATACATTTCTACCATCTACTAAGCCCAAAGATAACATCATGTTCTCAGGTAAAACTTTGTATATTTCCTCTAACTGTTCAGGACAACGAACTAAATCAACGTGCAGGGCAGAAACAGGTAAAGATACTGCTAACTCTAAATTGTCCCTCAGACCCTCAAAATAGGTAGCAATGAGAGTCTTGAGTGTAGGGAATGCTTTTTTAATTTCTGAATATGCGTACTTGTATGCTTCTTTTATTTTTTCGTCAATGTCTAAAACCAAGAAAGGTTCATCAAATTGCACCCATTCTACGCCTTCACTTTGTAGGTTTGTAAGAATTTCAATATAAACAGGCAACAGGTTTTGAATTAAATCAATACGATGAAATCCAGGTTCTTTTTCTTTACCTAATAATAAATAAGACACTGGACCTATTATCACAGGTTTAGAAACTATTTTAGCTACTTCTTTGGATTCCTTAAACTCTTCAATGATTTTTTTAGAAAACAATTTGAAGGTCTGATTTTTTTGAAACTCTGGCACAATGTAATGGTAGTTTGTATCAAACCATTTTGTCATTTCCATAGCAATTAAATCTAGACCCTCTTTTTGATATCCTCTTGCCATAGCAAAGTACAGGTCAAGTTCGTGCATCTGTTTATCAAGCAGGACTTGATAACGTGGAGGGATAGCACCTACGGTGAGGGTCATGTCTAGTACTTGGTCGTAGAATGAAAAGTCATTAGAAGGAATGAGGTCAATACCTGTTTCTGTTTGTATCCACCAGTTGTAACGACGGATTTGTTTGCCTGCTTGTATCAAATCTTCTATGGAAGTTTTGCCTGACCAATATTGTTCGCAAGCTTGTTTTAATTCTCTGTTTCTACCTATTCGGGGGTAGCCAAGGTTTTGTGTTTTCATTTTAGTTTTTAGATTATTCTACAAAGGTAGAAAAAATATGCAAACAGATATGCAAATAAAAACATATTTTGGTGGTATGACTCTATTTTGTATGCAAAAAAGTATCTTTTTTTGATAAATTTTTTATTTTTTGGGGCGTGTCCTTGCCCACGGCTTGCTGCGCTCGTGTGGGCAAGGTCGGCGTGCTGCGGGCTGCGCTATCGCTTCGGTGCTGCGCCCCACCCGCCCACCCCCTGGGCAAGAGTAAGAGAGTGGGCGAGGGGCTTCGCACCGTGCTGACGCACGCCCTCCGCATGCCTCACGCAGCAGCGAGCAGACTAATTCCATTTATACAAAATGTAATCTTGTAAGTACTTGAAAATGAACACTAAACAAGATTAAAATATATTTTTACCTTGTAAGTAATTGAAAATAAGGTAAAACTTGAATGTTCGGGGTTAAATGAATACTAAACAAGATAAAAAAATTTAACTTTGTAATTATTTGATAATCACGGTCAAATAAGGTAAAACAAAAGTGTGTATAAAAATCATGTAAAACATCCAAAGGCTGCTTGCGTGAGGGATACGGAGCATGCCGTTAGGCAGTGCGGAGCGCAGCGTAGCACCGAGCGTTAGCGTAGTGCGGAGTAGCCCGACCCGAAGCGCAGCGAAGGGACACGCCCAAAAAAATAACTTAATCTGTAAAATTATTTTTCAAACTCAACCTCAAAAGAGGGGTTGAAAATTAAATTTTCTAATTTTGTATGCCCATGCTCAAAGTTGGAATTCTTTTTGGAGGAAGCTCTGCCGAGCGAGAAATTTCGTTTGCAGGCGGTAGAACCGTCTATGATAACTTAGATAAAAGTCTATTTGAACCTATACCTATTTTTATAGATAGCTACCACAACTTTATTGAATTAGACTGGAAACACCTCTACAAAGGTACTATCAGAGATTTTTATCCGCCCACGCATCCCAAAAATACTTCTTTACATGGTTTTTCGTTGTATATTGAGAATATTTGCCCGCCTGGTGACCCATTCATAGAAACGGCTATCGAATCCGTAGGCAAACGAATACGTATAGAGGAACTCCCCCAAAAAATAGATATTGCTTTTTTGTGTTTACACGGCAACCAAGGTGAAGACGGATCTATACAAGGGCTATTAGAGTGGTTAGGTATTCCTTATACAGGAAGCGGAATACTAGGCTCCGCCACAGGTATAGACAAAGCATGGCAAAAAGAAGTTTACTTGCAAAATAGATTACCTACACCCCAATACATTACTATATACCAAGATGATTTTTTTAGACATAAAGACAAAAATGAACTCTTTGAACAAATTGTACATCTTTTAGGACTACCCCTAGTAGTAAAACCCGCACGACAAGGTTCAAGCATTGGTGTAAGTATCTTACCTGAATCGTGTAGTGCATATCAATTTGTACAAGCCATTTACAAAGCTTTTGGAATTGTTGAAGTATCCCTTGCAGACTGGAAAACATTATCTACTACACAAAAAGTACAGTATCTAAAATCAACTATTGATCTAAAACAAGGTATAGGACTACCTGTTTATCTCAATGGTTCTTTAATCTACAATCCTGATGAACTACTCTCTGCTTTGGATATTTTAAGCGAATTATACCCCAAAGCAATTGCCCAACTATGGGCATCCCAAGCAGATCAAGAAATTATTGTAGAACAGTATATCAAAGGGCGAGAATTTTCATGTATTGTGATAGAAGATTTACAAGGACAAGTAGTTGCCCTTCCCCCCACAGAGATAAAAAAAACAACAAGTGATATCTATGACTACCGCGCTAAATACATGCCTGGACAAAGTCGCAAAGTTACTCCTATGAACGTGGATGAGGTTACTTTGCAAAAAATTTGTAAGCGTGCCGAAGACTTGTTCTATATTTTGGGTAGTGAAGTATATGCCCGCATAGATGGTTTTTTGAGCGAAGATAATCAGATTTATATCAATGACCCTAATACTACCTCTGGTATGCTTCCCTCTTCATTTTTCTTTCATCAAGCCGCAGAGATAGGTCTAAATCCCTCTCAATTTTTGACTTACATTATTTATACCTCTCTACAAGCACGTAAATTAACAGGTAAAAACCCTTATCAAATAGAAAACTTACAAAAACGGTTAAAGACACTACTACAACAAAAAAAAGAAAAACAAGATAAAAAAATACGAGTAGCAGTAGTAATGGGCGGGTATTCCTATGAACGGCATATTTCTGTGGAGAGCGGTAGAAATATTTACGAAAAACTCGCATCCTCTACCCAATTTGAACCTATCCCTGTATTTTTACTTGGTGATGAGAACTACTTTGAACTGTGGCAAATTCCTATAAGCATGATGCTTAAAGATAACGCAGATGACATTCGCGATAAGATTTTACATCATTCAGAAACTGAAAATATAGCTATACAAGAAATAAAACAACGCACAAAAGAGATAGTAGCGTACTTTGGCAACTCTCTCTCTACCCAAAAGCCCAGAAAAATTGAACCTAAAGAATATAAAGAACTTTTTGATTTCTGTTTTATTGCTCTACATGGTAGACCAGGGGAAGATGGACAGTTACAAGCACACTTAGATCTCTATAACATACCCTATAATGGTTCAAGGTCAGATACAGCATCTATTACAATGAACAAATATCTGACCAATGAAATATTACACCAAGCGGGCTTTAAGGTAGCAAAACATGCACTAATAAACAAACAAAATTTTGGACAATACCGCTCTATGCTCCAATTTTTTAAGTTCCCCTTAGTTGCAAAGCCTGTAGATGATGGTTGTAGCGCTGCTGTGGTTAAAATTAAAACTTGGTTAGAATTAGAAGCGTATGCGTCCATTCTATTTAGAGATACGGATACCTACCCTAAAGAAGCTTGCTTAATTTTGAATATAAATGAGAAATCAGAGTTTCCAAAGAAGGATGAGTTTTTGGTAGAAGAGTGGATAAGTAAAGAAGATGCAGATCATTTTTTAGAGATAACAGGAGGACTACTTACATACTACGATCCCGAAGGAAATATTCAATATCAAGTATTTAATGCTTCAGAAACATTAGCCGAGAAAGAGATTCTATCTATTGAGGAGAAGTTTCTAGCAGGGCAAGGGCAGAATATTACTCCCGCAAGATATGACTTAGAGCATCCTGAACTACAAGAATATATCAATCAAATTGTCAAGGAGACCTTACGACAGGTAGCTATTGTACTCAATATTCAAGGATATGCCCGTGTAGATGCATTTGTACGTGTATGGCGAGAACCCCTTAAAGTAGAAGTAATAATTATTGAGGTAAATTCTTTACCGGGTATGACACCCGCCACTTGTATATTTCACCAAGCAGCTATGGAGAATTATAAGCCTCTCGACTTTATTCAAAAAATTATTGAATTTGGGCTACAAAGACACATCCCCGTTAAAAATTAACCTTACTCATAAAAGACTCTTTTATCACTATCAGTAATACTAAACCAAGAGAAAGAATCATAATAACTATCTGACTTAATATATTGAATACTAAGTATTTATATGTCGTTTTAAGAAAACTCTCTTGATAAAACTGTTTCATAAATACCCATAAATATAGAATGGAGGCTATTATTGGAATTAAGGTCAGATCGTTCAAGTAAGGAATAAAAGAAAAGGGCAATGTTAAGAGATAAACGAAAGCATAATAATGTATCATCAAAATAAGGTGATCTATAAACATATACTTTTTGCTTCGGTAGTATAAAATAGTCAATATCAATGCTACTATAGGTACGGAGATAAGCATAGCATTCGGTAATTGTTTAATAAATTGCAAAAAGATTTTTTGTTTTTGAGGCTCTGCTAACTCATTTTTGCCTGCGTTGGACTCATTAACTTTAATCTTAACAGTAGTACCTGCAAGTTTAACACCTTGGCTACGCAGGTATTGTATCCTCAAACCTAATACAAAAAGCAAACTTAATATAAAGTATAAGCCAATAGGAGAGGTATATTCCTTTCTTTTACCTTGCAAATATAGTTCTGTTAAGTGCCATGGTTTAAGAACTAACATTTTTAGGGTTTTTATCAGTTTGGTATCTAAGCGTAGGTATTTTGAAATGTAATATCGTATTAAAGTTTTTAAGCTAACTCGGTACTCTATATTTTCCTGACCACATTCAGGGCAAAAGTTGGATTGTTTTACCTCATATCCGCAATTAGGACAAATGTCGTTTTTGGGTAATGTAGTAGGCATGTGCAAAAATAAGGTTTTTTGTATGTAATGAAATTTATCAAGTCTAAAACAAGTCTAAAAAATAATTTTACTTTTTTTGGGCGTGTCCCTCGCTGCGCTCGGGTCGGCGTGCTACGGGCTAACGGTGCTGCGCCCCACCCGCCCACCC
>JANWVE010000112.1 GCA_025057675.1 Bacteroidia bacterium | reverse complement strand
CCGTTAGCCCGTAGCACGCCGACCTTGTGGGCATACGCGCAGCGTAACGCCCACAAGGACACGCCCAAAAAAACATTAAGATTTACCAGTAAATCTCTGCCCGTTTTTTTGTAAAAAGAAAGTAGTCCTGATATAACCTTTTATGTGTCATATTTTTATCTAACTTGCAGGGTATATGGCAAAAAATACATTTTCTGATGAAGTTTTAGAACTTGTACGAAATGTTCTCAAACAAGAGCCTCACAAATGGCTTAACGCAAAACAAGTATCCGCCCGCTTACCCAAAGAATTAAACTTTACCATTGTAGAAGTGGAAAGTATATTAGAAGAATTAGTAAACCAAGAATTAGCTTCATTTCAGGACTTTAAATATCAATATCTACAAAGCGAGACCTTTGAAGGTGTTTTTTTATCTACAAAAAGCGGATTAGCTTTTGTCAAACACCCTGAATTAGATATTGATATCATGATAGAAGAAAAACATCAATCTGTAGCGCTACATGGCGATAGAGTACAAGTGCGTTTATTGCCTTACAAAGAAGGACGCAGACAACAAGGTAAAGTGCTTAACATTATTGAAAGAGCCAAAACACAATTTTTAGGATACTACTTTGAAGACGAAGGGGATAGCTTTGTTATGCCCGCAGATAAAAATTTAGATATTGTTTTTTACATACCTGACCTTGAAAATTACCGCTTAGAAGCAGGTTGTAAAGTAATTGTAGAGTTACAACAATGGCAAAACCGCAAAAAAAATCCAATAGGTAAACTCATCAAGGTATTAGGTATGCCTGGAACGCATGACACAGAAATGCATGCTATTCTTGCAGAGTTCGGCTTTGAAACAGAGTTTCCGCCTGATGTAAATGCTGAAGCTGATGCTATTCCCAAAGAAATTCCGCAAGAAGAGATATTAAAACGCAAGGATTTGCGTGGCACTCTTACTTTTACTATTGACCCTTTTGATGCCAAAGATTTTGATGATGCTTTGTCATTTAGAAAACTAGAAAATGGACATTTTGAAATAGGTGTTCATATTGCAGATGTAAGCTACTATGTAAAACCTAACTCTTTGCTTGACCAAGAGGCTTATAAACGAGGCACATCGGTTTATTTGGTGGATAGAACAGTACCTATGCTTCCCGAGGCGCTATCTAATTTTTTATGCTCTTTGCGCCCTAATGAGGATAAACTCACTTTTACTGTACTTTTTGAAATGGATATACACGGTAGTATCTACCACCAATGGATAGGAAGAACAATTATTCATTCTAATCGGCGTTTTACGTATGAAGAAGCTCAAGAAATTATTGAAAATCCCACAGGTGAGTATGCAGAGCCTTTAACTGTTCTCAACCAAATTGCTAAAAATTTAGCTGCACAGCGATACAAAAACGGGTCTATTACCTTTGAAACCGATGAAATCAAATTCAAGTTAGATGAAAATTTTAAGCCTATTGAGGTCTACAAAAAAGAACGCAAAGACGCTCATAAATTGGTAGAAGAGTTCATGCTTTTAGCTAATAAAAAAGTTACCGAATTTGTTTATTATCAGCGGGAAAGTCCAAGAAATACTTTTGTGTATCGGGTGCATGACTCGCCTGACCCTCAAAAAGTAGAAGAGTTAAGTAATTTTGTACGCCTTTTTGGCTTTCATGAACTACAACGTAAAAAAAACGAACCCATCAACTTATCTTCTAAAGCCCTTCAAAAACTGATGGAATTAGTAGAAAATTCTCCTGCGCGGGATATTATTCGCAGTTATGCTGTAAGATGTATGGCAAAAGCGCGTTATACTACTGAAAATGTAGGACATTATGGTTTAGCTTTTTCTTTGTACACGCATTTTACCAGTCCCATACGTCGCTATCCTGATGTGATGGTACATAGATTATTGCAGCATTATTTAGATAACCTTCCAAGTCCTGATGCGCAAAGTTTAGAAAAACAATGTCAGCACTGCTCAGCTATGGAGAGGAGGGCTTCCGAAGCGGAGAGGGCGTCTATACGGTACAAGCAAGCGGAGTATTTAGCGGAGCATATTGGCAGCTTGCATGAGGGGATTATATCGGGTTTAACCGAGTGGGGGATTTATGTAGAGATTGAGGCTATGCGTTGTGAGGGTATGATTAGCTTGCGAGATATGATGGACGACATTTATGAGTATAACGATAAACTTTTTGCAGTAGTAGGTCAGCGGACAGGGCGTAAGTTTAGATTTGGGGATAAGGTTCAAGTGATAGTTAAGAGGGTAAGTTTATTAGACCGAACCATTGATTTTGAATGGTACAACCCTCATATTAAAAAAGATAAGAAATAAAATTGTTTGGTATTCGGTTTGGTATGTTGTTTTGTTTATTTTGGGCGTGTCCCTCGCTTGCGCTTCGGGTCGGCGTGCTGCGGGCTGCGCTATTGCTTCGGTGCTGCGCTGCGCTTCGCACTGCTGACGCACCCTCCGCATGCCTCACGCATGCAGCAAACAAACTAAGCTCACTTAACAAAAATTAACCTCGTAAATGCCCCAAAATGAAGATTAAACAAGATAAAATGCGTAATTCAAAGTTAAACTTGTGTTGGTTGTAAATACCGAGGAATCTCGGTATTTTTGTACAGCATTTACAACACCGCAAACCAAAATGTTTTTACTCGCTTTGTTGTAAATACCGAGGAATCTCGGTATTTTTGTACAGCATTTACAACAGATACTGTTGTTAAATGCTGTTTTTCAATTAGTTAACCCCGAAAAAAGCCCAAAATCGAAATGAAAAAATCAATAATTAAAATGCAAAGTTGTATAATTAAAATCAAATTTTTTGAAACAGGACGAAAACCGTACTTTTCATAAAAAAAAGCAAAATAGCCCCCAGAACCACATAGAACCGCAAAAATGGTATCTCATGTTCCACACCCATAACCCGCACATTTGTACATAAAAAAAGCAAATACTTACTACAATAAGCAGAATTTATCGTTTTTTTATAGTTCCCCCATCCTTGTACATAAGCAGAGTCATAAAAAATGACGAACAACGTTCATCCCAAAAAATTTTTTTAATAGCTTCCAAAAACTTTGATAATTGAATTTGCGCGTAATGGAAATATCCTGGGTAAAACTGCGTGAGGGATACGGAGCATGCCGTTAGGCAGTGCGAAGCGCAGCGTAGCACCGAAGCGATAGCGTAGTGCGGAGTAGCCCGACCCGAAGCGCAGCGAAGGGACACGCCCAAAAAGAAAAAATAAAAAATCTTAAACCCTGCATATCAAAAGTGAATGAGCTTTATATCTTCACAATCAGGCTTTAGAATAATTTGTCCTGTACGTTTGTTGATAATACCATACAATCGGGGTTTAGTAGTATTTTCGGGTGTGCGAATAATTTCCATTAAATCTCCCCAATAATGACGTACCAAATCAAATTGCGGAGGATAAACTAATCGTTTCTGCTTATCTATAAAAGACCATTTAGCCCCCATTTTTACAGGTTCTATGGGCGGAACGAGATTAGTATTAGTAGAAAAACTATTTTGTCTTTGAACCTCTCCACTTCGGTTAATTTCTACCCAAGTATTGTCTATGTTTACAAAAGCAATTCCTCCAAAAAAAGACTCTGCGTCATCAAATTGAAAATCAATCACAATTTGGTTCTTATGATTGATATAACCATACTTACGAAAGTCTTTTTGTACAGCAGCTAAACTGTCTTTGAAAGGTTTAGCTTGCGTGTAAGCAAACGGAATTACTACATTGCCCAGCGTATCAATATAGCCCCATAAACCTTGTTTGAATACCGCCGCTTTTCCTTCGGAGAAAGGAGTTACACGCTCATATTCGGGCTTTATGACCACTCTACCCTCTAAATCTAAAAATCCACTTTTTTCGTTTTTTTTGAATTCAACTCGCCTTTCACTATGCACACCAAGCTGCTCATAAGTGCATAAAATAACTTCTTTACCGTTTTTGTTAATCATTCCCCATTTATTTCCTATTCTAACAGTAGCAAAACCATTTCTGAAAGGATTGATTTCGTCATATTTAGGTTCTACAATCAAGTTGCCAACGCTATCTATGCACCCTAACTTATCCTTTACCTTGATAATGCCTATGCCCTCCGAATAAGTAATAGCATTAGTATTATACTTTGAAGTTATATTACTTTTTTGCCTTTTTGAACTCAATTCTAACCACTCTTTTGCTTGAGTATAAGTGTCAAAAATAAGGTCTTGAGTATTATTTTTAATTGTCCATTTTAGTCCGTTTTCCGTGCGTGTAATCTCTGTTGATACAGTATAAATAGTATCTCGTTTTTGGGGTACAGAGTAGGCTATAGGTACAGTTTGGTCTTTCCATTTGTACCAGTATCCCTCTTTTTTGACTAAGATTTGATTGTTCTGAAAACTGACATCAGTGTAATCAAAGGGAGATAATATATTTCCCAAAGTATCTATGGCGGCAAAAGCAGGTAAGTTTTCCTCTCGTGTGTCTAAAAGTATATATTGTGTATTCTTGTAAAAACTACTCATTTGTTTTACTTCTCTGAAGGGAATGACTACTTGATGACTTGCGTTTATACAACCCCATTGTTGGTTTTGTTTGACACACGCTAATCCTTCTGTAAAGTATAATACAGTATCATATTGTGCAGAGATAATAATCTGACCTTGTTTATTTAAGAATCCCCACTTTCCTTGCGATTTATAGGGTATATAACCATTTTTACAAGGTAAAACTTTTTCAATGTATGTGGGTAGGCGCCATATACTCATATCTTGCCGCTGAATGAGTAAAAAGCCTTGTTTTTGTGCCACAGATACCCCTTCTGAAAAGGGTTCTATATTCTCAAAATTGGGCTGTAGTAGCCATCTCCCTTTTAAGTCAATGATACCCCATTTATCTTGTATTTTAGCGGGTAAAGCACCTTCTGAAACTGTTTTAAGATTATCAAAATAATGCTTAAAACATCTTTTGAAAGTGCTATCTATTAAAAACCAGATTCCTTTTCGTTTTACGGGGCAGTATCCTTCTTGAAAGTTTTTAACATCTTCATATTTTTGTTTAGTTAAAAATCTACCACGTGTATCAATGAATGTCCAGTACTGTCCATCAAATACAGCGGCTTTTTGTTCGGAAAAGTCTGTAACTTCCTCATAATTACAAGGAATTACAATTTTTCCATTTAGGTTTACATAGCCCCATTGATTGAGTTTTACTGCGGCTCTTTCTTCGTAAAAAGGTCTTATTTGTAAAAACTTAGCTGAGGAAATGATGTTACCATTAGTATCTAGAAGTCCATATTTGCGTCCTTGTGTGTACCATAAAAGTCCTTGATAAAAGGTAGTAGCAGTAGAGTCTATATTTTTGAGAGGTATAGGTTTAGTTTTACGGGTTTGTTTGTTGTACTGTATCAAGGGTGAGGAGTAGCCTTTTTGTACAAAAGCTACTCCTTGTTGAAATTCTGTAATTTTATCGTATTGTGTGGGTATAATCAGTTCACCTTTTGCATTTATACATCCGTATTTTCCATTTTGAGATACTCTTGCAAGGTTATGTTTATTAAACACGCTTATGTACTCATATCGAGGTGTAGCAATGATTTCATACCCATTAGCGGTACCCCATTTATTATTTTGCTTGAACAAGATAAGAGTTTTTTCTGTTTGTGCCTTGCATATAGAGTCTTGGTTAATAGACTTTACTTTTTTACGAACCACAATAATAGATTGTCCACTCATTTGAAGAGAGGTAAAAAATGCTACTACTAAGCATACTAGAGACTTACACACTATGGACTTATAAGCTATAATACACAAAAATAATCAGTTTCGTTTAATTTTAGTAAATCTATTTTTCTTTGGCATGAAAAATTAAACAAACTATTAAACTTGTATAACTAACTACTTGCAACCCAAAAAAATAACATCAGATACGATACTATAAACTCATTAAACTATCTGCGTTTAAGTATCATTACAAATGTCTCCTTAGATACAAATCGTATTGCAAAAGCAAATATCAATACAAAAAATCCATTTACAAACATCTTAAACAACCAAATCAATGGTAAAAAAGTAGTAGCATAACCTATTAAAAAACTTCCACACATGAAAACCACAATCTTTAATACATATAACCTGCCATATACAAAAGAGAACCGCTTCTGACACAAAAAAACATGTAAAATGACCATCAAAATTTGAGTAACTAATAGCGCTACCGAAGCCCCCAAAGCATAAAATTTAGGAATAAGTATCACATTAAGAATAACGCTTATTATAGCACCTACCACAGTTATTTGACAGAGCTGATAAAGCGCCTCCGCACTCGTGAGTAATGTCCCAAATACGTATATCAACACAAAACAAATATAAGCCCACATCAAAACTATGAATACAGGAGTAGCTAATTCAATAGAAGCAATACCTTTTGCCTTGTACAACAAGGATAAAATATCTTTTGCGTAAAATGTACAGCAGCTTACTATCACCATAGTGATAAGTATCATAGCTACTAAAACATTTTTGACAAAAACCTCTAAAACTTTTTTTTTATCCAATAAACTCGTAAAAACAGGGAATAGAATGGTCGCAAACATGATGGGAATAGTGTTACTAAAATCCATTAGACGATAAGCTGATGCATATACCCCTGCCATGTATTTACCGAAGTCTTTATTTTGTGTATCTCGCAATAGCCATTCTAACATTACGCTATCTATGCGCGTGTAAATGGTCATAAAAAGCCACAGCATAGCATACGGGGTCGTTTTTTTGAGAATTCTTTTTACTGCATTTTTTGAGAAATGTACACACACATATACACTTTTTTTTTGTAAAGTTATCAAGGCAATCAAAAATGTAGCCACATAGGCAACTATCTGCATATAGCCTAAAAAAAATATATTGAATTGCGTACCCAACAGCAGAATAACCAAACCCACAATAAGTACGCCTCTATCTAAAACGGAGAGCAGTGAGTCTTGTTTAAAATAGTGTAAACCCTGAAAACCTGCTCTCATAAACAATAACAAAGAAGTAAAAACCTGTGCGGTGCTCAAAATAGCTAACATTTTAATTTGTGCGCTGTTGTAATGTAATATCGTTGCGGCTATGAAAGCAAGTCCAAAGAATACAGGGATAAGCATCAATTTAACCCCAAAAGCTTCTGAAAAAAGAGACTTTCCTACTTGATTATCTCGTGCAATTTCGCGTGTAATCATCTGATTGATACCTAAATCCAAGGTAATGCCTAATATCATACATAGAGAGAAGGTAGCGCTATATAGACCGTATTCTGTGTCTCCTACGCGATTTTGTATCCATATTTCACACAAAACCCACAACGGTTTAATGGCTAAATTCAGTGCCAGCATAAAACTGACGTTTTTGAAAAAGCTTTTTAACATAAATTAGTGCAAAAGTATAGGTTTGTGGTCTTGAAAACAAGGTAAAAAATCGCTAAAACAAGGTAAAAAAGTGGATTAAAAGGTTATTTTCAAAGGTTTTTTTGGGCGTGTCCCTCGCTGCGCTCGGGTCGGGCTACTCCGCACTACGCGTTCGCTTCGGTGCTTCGCTATCGCTTCGCACTGCCTAACGGCATGCTACGTATCCCTCACGCAGTCTAACCTGGCTTTTTTCAGCATCTTTTTTCGTATTTTTGTAAAAATGAAGAGGTGGTTTATTGGGATTACCCTTTTTTACTTTGGATTCAGTTTAGCGCAGCGGGAGGTACGTGTAGAGGGGGCTTACTTTCCCATATTTTCACAGCAAGATATAGATTTTACCTCTAAAACTACTACGGATACCATAAATCTTCCTTTTGTTGATGATTTTTCTTATTACACTTCAAAGCCTACTTCTCAACTATGGAGAGGTAGTTCGGTGCAGGTAAATTTAGGTTACGGGATACAACCTCCGAGCTTTGGTGTAGTTACATTTAACGGGTGCGATAGAGCAGGGAAGCCATACAGTAGTACTGTCAGCTATGGTAGTGCAGATACCTTACTTTCTAAACCTATAAATTTAGGTGGTTTAACCCCATCGGACAATGTTTTTTTGAGTTTTTTTTATCAGCCGCAAGGTTTAGGGGATGCACCTGAATTGAAAGACTCTTTGATTGTAGAGTTCAAAAATAGTGTCAATCAATGGAAGCAGCAATGGGTAAAAAAAGGAAGTAGTTTAGCTGCGGGGCAGGGGTTTCGTTTTGTATCTTTACCTATTGCTGAACCACAATTTTTGTATAACGGGTTTCAATTTAGATTTAGAAATTTTGCTAGCCTTCACGGTGATTACGACCACTGGCACGTGGATTATATCTACCTCAACAAAAACAGGAATGCCCAGGACAGTATTTTGAACGATATTAGTGTCCAGTATCCTATCACACAGCACAGCTTTTATCCGTACAGTAATCTTACCTTAAAAGAGTATCAAACTCGTCAGAAAATAGACAGTACTACTTTTTACATTCGGAATTTAAGTAATAGCACTATTATTCCGTTATGTCCTGGTCGTAGGATAAGCCGCTATAACCTTCCTATATATACCGAGGTGCCTCCTTGTTTGCCATCAGGTTTAGCACCGCTTATTACGGATAAACAATCCTTAACCCCATTTATCAATTACAGTTTGGATAGTCTAAACAAGCCTACCCACTTCAAAGAGACTTTTTTCTTAAACCAAACTACTCCTGATTTTATCCCTGCTAACGACTCTTTACAAATTATTCGTGAAGTAAGTGATTATATTAGTTATGATGATGGTAGTGCTGAGAGTGGATATGGTATATCGGGTCCTAATCAGGGGAACTATGCTTTTGCGTACAAATATGTTCTCAATGCAAGTGATAGCATAAAAGCCGTTCGTATAGCTTTTAGCCGCCATTGGGGGATAGATAATTCTACTTTGGCTTTTAAGATACGTATTTGGTCAAGTTTAATTCCAGAGGTACTACTGTATGAAAGTCCATTTAGTTTATTTCCTAACTACAATACTTTTTGGGTAGAATATCCTCTCAAGTCTGTGTCTAATAAAGATACAGCTATTGCTTTACCTAGTAATGGTATTATTTACGTAGGCATCAAACAAACTAATGGCACGCCACTCGGTGTAGCTTCGGACATGAATACGGATGTCAACAAAAATCCTGCTGACTATCGTTTTTGGGTTAATCTCACAGGAACATGGGAGCATAGTACTTGGAAAGGTGCTATTTTATTTAGACCCGTCATGTCCAGCGGACCTGTGGCAACCTACATCCCGCAAAAACCGTTGTATTTCAATACTATGAAAGTAGATCTGTTCCCCAATCCTGCACAGCAAACTTTGTATATTAACGTTGAGGGCAGTACGTATCCATTTTTATTTACTATATTAGACACATCGGGTAGGATTGTGCATTCGGGGGTAAGCATGAATTATCAAGCTATATCCCTTCCGAACTTATCTAATGGTACCTATATTGTGCAAATTCTTCATCATAATCAGCAGCGTACACAACATCCTCTTATTATTGCTGCGCCATGAGCATAGTTAGATTGTTTTTAGAAGGTATTTACCTCATTTTGTAGGAACTAATGGACTAAAAGGTATTACATTAAGTCTATGAGTCTAAAAAATAATTTTATTTTTGGGCGTGTCCCTCGCTAATGCTCGGGTCGGCGTGCTACGGGCTGCGCTATCGCTTCGGTGCTTCGCTTGCGC
>JANWVE010000111.1 GCA_025057675.1 Bacteroidia bacterium | reverse complement strand
GCAGCACCGTTAGCCCGTAGCACGCCGACCTTGCCCACACGAGCGCAGCAAGACGTGGGCAAGGACACGCCCAAAAATAAACATAAAAAGCATAACTTGTTGAGTTATTTATTACTAGGTTTAGTTTAGTGTCCTGGATCCTCACCCTTAGCTACCTTTTTAATAGCCTCATAGAGTTTTTTTTCATCACCAGGTGAGTAGTTATTATGTTGCCAAACTATCTCCCCCTTACCATTGACCAAAAAAGTATGAGGAGGGTTATTGACATTTAACGCTCGTTTGAAGTCTTGATTAGGGTCAAGTAGAATTTCGTATGTCCATTCTTTGCCACTGACAAACTGAGGTACTTTGGCTGCATTACGTGCGTCATCAATAGAAACTGCGTATATTTTTACACCTGTTTCTTTTTGCCAATTTTCGTACTCTTCGGATATAGTTACTAATTCTTGCACGCAGGGCTTGCACCATGTAGCCCAAAAGTTGATTACAACAGGTTTACCATCATTTTTGATGTTTTCTGTATTAAAAGTTTTGCCGTCTATTGTTTTTATGTTGACGCTAGGCAACTTTTGCTGTGCTAAAGTAAAAGTTCCAAAAAACAAAACAGCAATCCAAACTAATGGGTATTTTTTCATATCACAAAAATAGAACAATTATCGTGCAAAGGCAAGAAGTGTTAGTAGCATGTAGTATTTAGTTTATTTTCGTAAATTTGCTGTAATGAATAATATAAAAAACATTTTCAGCTTATTTTTTACCTTGTTTTTAGTAAGTATATTAACCATTTCCTGCCGAAGAGATTTAGATGTCAAAAATACTACAGGTAGACTATCTTTATCCGCAGATACCTTAGTTTTTGATACCTTATTCACAACCTACAATTCACCTACTGCACGCTTATATGTGCGTAATCGTACAAATGGGCGCTTAGACATTGATTTTATGGGCATAGAAAACACTAATACTGATTTTTCTTTGATTATCGATGGCATAAAGTCTAACCAAGTCAAAAATTACAGCTTATCCGCAGGGGATAGCTTACTCATTTTCGCATCTTACAGAGCAAAAACCCAAACCGTTCAAAACTACTTAGCTGAAGAACTAATAACCTTTAAGGTGAATGGGCATGTACAGCAAGTAGTAATGAAATGTTTTAGTGTAAATGGAGTGATGTTGTATAAATCATTGCCTAGTTCTAATTATATTATGCAGGACACTGCGTATATCATACGAGATACGTTAAGTGTAGGAGTAGGGCAGACATTAACTATTACTAACAAAGCGCGCCTTTATTTTGATAATGGGGCTGCTATTTTAGTCCGAGGTACGCTCAAAGTGCAAGGTACGAAAGAGCATCCTATTACTTTTCAAGGCGTGCGTTTAGATGACAAATACAAAGCACGAGCAGGACAATGGAGTGGCATTTATTTTTTTACTACTGCCAAGGATAACGACGTACATTATGCAGAAATTAAAAATGGGTATTATGGGTTATATGTGGCATATCCGCAGGCGGATAATAATGTCAAGTTAGTCGTCAGTCATACGAAAATACATGATATGGTTATAGCGGGTCTTACAGGTGCAGAAACCAAAATCTATGCGTATAATACACTAATTTATGATTGCGGACAAAGTGCAGTACAGATGCTTTCGGGTGGTACATATCAATATGACTATTGTACTTTTTATGGCGATGCTTCTAAATACACACACGATCGACCGACTTTTATTGCCTTAGATTACTTTGGCGACCCAAGAAATCCTATTACTACGGGAGCGTTAAATCTTATCATGCGCAATACGATTGTACACGGTAATGGAAAGCCTGAAGATGAGTTTTTTATCGGCTTGGTTACGGATTTACCTTTTGGGTACAATATCACCCATTGCTTACTTAAAACAAAAAATTTAGCTAATCAAGATTTTATTAGTAACCCAAGTCATAATAATATAATCAATCAAAATCCCGAATTTGAAAGCACAACTGATAAAAAATTCGTGGTCAGGGAGTCAAGTCCTGCTAAAAATCAGGCATTACCAATTTCAGGTATAACCTTGGACATAGAAGATAACGCTCGGAGTGCGGTCAGTCCTACGATAGGGGCGTATGAGTGATTTTAGGAATTGGTTTGCTTTCGTATTTTTTAGATAATTTGGGCGTGTCCCTCGCTAACGCTCGGGTCGGCGTGCTACGGGCTACGTTATCACTTCGGTGCTGCGCTACGCTACGCACTGCTGATGCACCCTCCGCATGCCTCACGCATGCAGCATTTAGATGTTTTACCTTGTTTTTATACCTGCCTTTGTTTTACCTTGTTTGATATTCATTATCAACTACTTACAAGGTTAAGATTTTTTACCTTGCTTCAAATGTGTTTCTTTTTATTTTATCTTGTGTTGATTTTCAAGTATATATAAGGTTAAATCTTGAACATACGGACTTTTTTGTACCCCTTTAACCCTGAGTATTCAAGCTTTGTCTTGTTTTCAATTGATTTTCAATGATTTACAACATTAAACTTGATTTTTACCTTATTTACTGCTGATTTTCAGGTACTTACAAAGTTACTTTTTGTATAAGTAGAATTAGTTTAATAGCTGCATGCGTGAGGCATGCGAAGGGCGTGCGTTAGCACGGTGCGAAGCCCCTCGCACACACTCTCGCTCTTACCCAAGGGGGTGGGCGGGCGGGGCGCAGCACCGTTAGCCCGTAGCACGCCGACCTTGCCCACACGAGCGTAGCGAGACGTGGGCAAGGACACGCCCAAAAAAACTAAAGATTAACCTTCAAAAATAGCCCTTTGTGCAAACAAAAGCAGACTTAACGTAATTTTGTCCTTGCTCAATGAAAAAACAACATATAGAAAAAGGAAAGTTAGGAGAAGAGATAGCTTGTCAATATCTTACTGAACAAGGCTACGATATACTATTCCGAAACTGGAAATGGGAAAAAGCAGAAATTGACATTATTGCGATGGAAGGGGAAGAGTTAGTATTTGTAGAAGTGCGCTTACGTACGCATGCGGAAGATAGTCCTGAACTCTCTATATCTACAAAAAAACAGAGGCTTTTGTGTCAAGCGGCTTCTTTCTTTGCGGAAACCTACAATGAAAGAAAATATAAAACAGTACGATTTGATGTAATAGGCATTCATATACAGCATAAATCACCTTGCTTGAGTCATTATAAGGATGTGTTTCGTTAAAGAATATCACTGACTATTTTCTTGGTAGCAATGGGGCTATCTGAACCAAGAATTTCATAAACAGTAACAGGCTTATGGGTTTGATAGTCATCGGAAATAAGGTCTGCTTCAATGGCATAAATCATAGCTTGCTGTAAAATATATCTTGTAATCCCTTGCGAAATTACTGATGTAGCAAAATTATCAAATAAAAAGCCGAATTGTCGTTCTCCTTCCATAAAGAAATGGTTGTCGCAGTTGATGAATAACCTACCCATAGAGTAGCCTGTATCATGAATGCGATTATACTTGATAGAGTCACTTAAAAAATTAAACAGCATAATTTTGCCACAAAAAGCCCTACGATAATCCTCTTCTACATATTGTGATTTATATATCTTGTGGTTATCAGGGAAGGTCCATACGTTTGTGTGCATTTGCATTAAAATTACATCGCCCGAGAACTTCAAATAAAATCTAAAATCGTCAATCTCTTTGTATTCTAAACGTACAGGTTGTTCATTAGGAAACAACTGACTATTAACTTCGGCAGCAATATCCTGGGCAGAATCCTTAAATAGCCTAAATATCTTAAATGTATTTGCGAACACCTCTTGTTTTACTAAAGACTTTTCTCTAAGCAGCGCAATGAGTTTTTGTGTAATTGCCTCCATGTGCGCAAATATGCAAAATAAATCTTACAAAGTTGTTATTGAACAGTAAAATAGGCTTGATTTTAACTTGCTCTTGACTAAACTGGAAAGTTAGTGGCATCTAAAATTTTTTGATGTTTTTTTAGTGTGTCCTTGCCCGTATTTCTCTGTGTTCATACCCACATTACACACCCAAAAATAAAATCCTATAAAAAAGATAACTATTTTTCCATCCCAAACTCCTGAGCAAGCTGATACAACTTTTCTTGAATCTCTTTATCCTCAACCACAGACTTAGCTTTTTGATAAAATGCTTTAGCTTTCTCTATGTTCTCCTCAACTCCCTGCCCAAGAGCATACATAAAAGAAAGCATATACAAAGCATAAGGTTCTTGGTCCGCTGCCGCTTGTTCAAAATAACTGAACGCCTTAGCATAATCTTGGGTTTTACCGTATATCCCTTCATAATATAACATACCTACGGCAGATAAAGCAGGTGGAAAGCCTTGCTGTGCTGCTTTTTCATAATATTCTACGGCTTTTGTAATATCCTGCTTCACACCTTTACCCTGCTCATAGCACACTCCTAAATCATAAATAGCAGGTAAATATCCATAATTAGCGGCTTTTTGATAGTATTCCATTGCTTTATCCATGTTTTTATGAACTACATGCCCTTGCTCATAGAACGTTCCAATAGCATACAAAGCATCTGCAAAATTGTTTTTGGCTGCTTTTTTATACCATTCCAAAGCTAATTTTAAGTTTTTTTCTACACCTAGCCCCTCCTCATAACACACGCCTAAATTATACTGGGCAAGTTCAAAATTTTGTTCAGCTGCTTGTCTGTACCAATATACTGCAGTTTGGGGGTTTTTATTCACACCTTTTCCATATAGGTAACAATCTGCTAATGCATTCTGACCCATAGGATTACCTAATAAAGCAGCTTTTCTGTACCATATCATTGCTTTCTCTTCATTTTTAGGTACAACTATACCCAATTCATAATATGTGCCTATATTATACATACCTGCGGGATCTCCCAAATCCGCTGCTTTTTGATACCAAGTGAAAGCACTAGCACTATCCTTTTTAGTACCTAAGCCATTTTGTAACATATAAGCATAACTGACCGCACCTGAACTGCTGCCCTGTTCCGCTGCCTTACGATACCAATAACAGGCTTTCTCAAAATTCTGACCAATATCTTTACCTTCCATGTATACATCGCCTAAAATAACTTGAGCCTCTACATCTCCTAACTCAGCTTGTTTTTGTACGGTCAAAATATCAATCGTTTGTGCGTATGAAAAGATGCTCATCCAAAGCAAACTCCACCCACTCAATAAACGCATACCTTATATTTGTTTTGCAAAGTTAAAGGTTTTTGCCTTTGAACGAAAAAATCTACTCTTGTGTTTGTTATTTTTGTGTCATGGAACTAAGCCCTTTACAGTACGAGATACTGGACAAAATTTACTTCGTAGAACCTTTTCACCGTATAGTAGAAGAGGTGAACAGCCCACCTAATATTATTGCTGATGAACTTAAAAATCTTATTGTTAAACGTTGGGTACAGGTTTTAAGATACGACGAACAGATCAAAGATTATGTTAAAACAGAAATTTATGATACCGATAACCTACAAGCTTACTTTTTTTTAATAACTAAGGAGGGGTTATTGAAGCATAATGGTAGATAGTTCTAATTCAAAAACAATTTTATGCATTAACGCTGCAGATACCGCAGGTGGAACAGGTATTACTACTGACGCCAGAGTTGCACAGGCAGAAAAGCTAGATAGTATTCATGTTTATACAGGAATTAGTGTGCAGTATCAAGATGAGCTGATGGACATAATAGAAATTCCGACCGATGTGTTACACTTGCAATTACAAAGTATAATGAAGTACAAAAGATACGATGCGATTAAAATAGGTGTTGTTCCAAACGCACGTGCAGCAGAAGAGATAGGGAATTTTATTCAACAAGTGAAAGTACCTGTAGTATTAGATATTTCTTTATATAATCGTAGTGGGGTGCAATGGAGTAGTCAAGATGTGATTTTGTCTGTAATTGAACATATTATACCGTATATTACCATTTTCACTCCTAACAAGCAGGAAGCCGAACAATTCTCGGGCATGCCGATAGATACTATAGAAGATGCGCAAGTAGCTGTTCAACGTTTAGCTCAGCTTAACTATGACATGTATGTATTACTAAAAGGGCGTTTATTTAGCCACACTTACCGTGCAGACGAGTACGGGGATAAATGGTGTAGCGATATTCTCTACTATAAGAATGATTTTTATCTCTTTGAAGCTCCTACTATAAGTAACACTATGCATTTAGGGTCAGGAGATGCTTATTCTACCTTAATTGCATGTCAATTAGCCAAAAATCAAAACATGATAGATGCTGTTAGAACAGCTAAGGAAAAAATAAGCTATGCTATCAAGGCTTCTGTGCATCACAGGATTACTATAAATTCTGAAGGTAAAACTGACTGTATTAGTTCTAATTAGTTATAGGTTATTTTTTTGGCGTGTCCCTCGCTGCGCTCGGGTCGGGCTACTTCGCACTACGCGTTCGCTTCGGTGCTACGCTGACGCTTCGCACTGCCTTACGGCATGCTTCGTATCCCTCACGCAAGCCGCATTGTGATGTTTTATCTTGTTTTCATGCATATTCTTGCTTTACCTTGTTTAGTGTTCATTATCAAACACTTATAAGTATAAGGCTAAGATTTTTTACTTTGTTTTAACTGCGTTTGTTTTATCTTGTTTTATATTCATTTTCAAGTAGGTACAGGGTTAAATCTTGAATACATGGAGTTTATACGCCCCTTTAACCTTGATTAAATAAGCTTTACTTTGTTTTGCACTCATTTTCAAATGTTTGCAAGTTTAAAGTATATTTTTACCTTATTTTCTATTCATTTTCAGATACTTACAAGATTAAGGTTTGAATAAGTAGATTTAGTCTATGAGCAGCTTGCGTGAGGCATGCAGAGGGTGCGTAAGCAGTGCGGAGCGCAGCGAAGCACCGAAGCGTCAGCGTAGCCCGTAGCACGCCGACCCGAAGCGCAGCGAGGGGCACGCCCAAAAAAACAAATAACCTCGTTTCTTTAAGATTTAACTGATATAAAGATAAGGCTTCCAGTCCTCATGTATGGTCGTAAATTCGCGCAGGAACATAAGATAATTGGGCTTAAACGGGCGACGTAACAGCTTCATACCTACTTCGCCCAAAAATAAATCCCCTTTTTTATGATTGCATTTTCGACAGGCAGTTACGCAGTTCTCCCAGCTATCTACGCCTCCTCTTGAACGAGGAATAACATGGTCAATGGTTAGGTCTTGCTTACTACCGCAGTATTGGCAAGTGTTGTTATCACGCCTAAAAATGTTCTGCCGAGATAGAACTACTTTTTTATACGGCATTATAATGTACCGCATTAAACGTATGATGGATGGAAAAGGATACACCGCATTAACTGTGTGAATTGCTTTGTCTTTACATTCAGATACAATCTCTGCTTTGCCTAAGAACACTAATACTAACGCTCTCTCTACGGAGCATATACTTATCGCCTGATAGTCTTGGTTAAGTACTAAAACCTTACCATACATACGAACTGAAAATAAAGTTTGAACTTATTATTTTGTTGGTAACAAAAATTTACCGTACTTCGCCGTTTTGCACGGCTAATATACAAAAAAGTTAAATAACCAACCTAAAAATAGTGTTATTTTATCATTAAAAATTTATGAAAAAAGCATATTTATTTCCTGGTCAGGGGTCGCAGTTCAGTGGTATGGGTAAAGACTTATATCAACAGTCGGAGCAGGCTCGTGATTTATTTGCCCAAGCTGACAACATATTAGGTTTTGAACTATCCTCCATCATGTTTGAAGGTACAGCAGAGGACTTGAAACAAACCCGTGTAACCCAACCTGCCGTATTTTGCCACTCTGTTATTCTTGCACAAGTTTTAGGGATTGAACCTGATATGGTTGCAGGACATAGCTTAGGTGAATTCTCCGCCTTAGTAGTTAATAAAACTCTTTCATTTGAAGATGGTTTAAGATTAGTAAGTTTGCGCGCTCAAGCTATGCAGCATGCCTGCGATTTACAAAACAGCACTATGGCTGCTATATTAGGTCTTTCTGATGAAAAAGTAGAGGAAATATGCCAAAGCATCACAGAAACTGTGGTTGTGCCTGCTAATTACAACTCACCTGGCCAGCTAGTTATATCAGGAACTGTGGAGGGCGTGCAAAAAGCCATAGAACTGTGTAAAGCAGCGGGAGCCAAGCGTACTGTTCAGCTTCCTGTTAGTGGTGCTTTTCATAGCCCGTTAATGGAACCTGCTCGAATACAATTAGCCGAAGCAATTGAAAAAACTAAGTTTCATGCTCCCATTTGTCCTGTATATCAAAATGTATCTGCTAGAGCGGAAACTAATCCAGAAATTATTCAGCAAAATTTACTTGCCCAACTTACTTCACCTGTAAAATGGACGCAGTGTATTCAATCTATGATTGCAGATGGAGCTTCGGAGTTTATTGAGATAGGTCCAGGTAAAGTTCTACAAGGTTTAGTTAAAAGTATAGCCCCAGATATTCCTCGCAAGGGATTTGAAAAGCTATTGGAACAGAGTTAAAAAGATTTTTAACCTATCTTGTTGAGAATTATCTTTGCTCAAGTGATTTATGATTGTTTTAGAAAACGTTACCAAAACATACGGAAGGCAAATTGCCGTAGACAACATTTCTTTTAGTGTCCAAAAAGGAAAGATACTGGGTTTTCTTGGTCCTAATGGCGCAGGTAAATCCACTACTATGAAAATGATTACTACTTATCTCACACCCAGTAGCGGCAAAATCACTGTATGCGGTTTAGATACACAAACAGAGTACATGCAAGTTCGTCAGAAGATTGGATATTTACCAGAACACAACCCTTTATATTTAGACATGTATGTTAAAGAATACCTTTCTTTTGTTGCAAAAATCAATCATATACCAAAAAAGCAAATTTCTCAACGTATTGCACAGATGATAGAGATTTGTGGTTTGAGCAAGGAGCAGCATAAAAAAATTGGGGCATTATCCAAAGGATATAGACAAAGGGTAGGTTTATCACAAGCGCTTATTCACAACCCCGATGTACTCATATTAGATGAACCCACTACTGGATTAGACCCAAATCAAATTGTTGAAATTCGCAATCTTATTAAAGAAGTAGGCAAAGAAAAAACGGTTATTTTTTCTACACATATTCTTTCTGAGGTAGAGGCTATTTGTGATAGAGTAGTTATCATTCATGAGGGTAGGATTGTTGCAAATGACACTTTAACTGCATTAAAGCAAAATTTATCTGCACAGAACTACGTAGAATTAGTGGTAGATGCACAAAAACCCATTGATATTAAAGACTTTGAAGATTTAGCGCAGGTAAGCAAAGTAGAGTTAGTTTCAGAGTATGTTGTTCATTTATTTACTCAAGACCACAAAGAAACAGCCAAGCAAGTATTTGAACGGTGTGTTCAAAAAGATTATGTAGTCATTTCTATTCGTCAGCATGAGAAAAGTGTGGAGAGTTTATTTAAGCTATTAACACAAAAACAAAGTAATACTTAGAGTAATCTCTTTTGCAATCTTGATAGTTTGATGGATTATTTTTTGGGCGTGACCTTGCCCACGTCTCGCTGCGCTCGTGTGGGCAAGGTCGGCGTGCTACGGGCTACGCTTCGCTTCGGTGCTTCGCCCCACCCCTGGGCAAGAGTAAAAGAGCGGGCGAGAGGCTTCGCACCAAGCCTAACGGCTTGCCCTCCGCATGCCTCACGCAGAACATTCTGCAAGTATCTTAAACCATCTATACTCTGTTTAATCTTGTA
>JANWVE010000110.1 GCA_025057675.1 Bacteroidia bacterium | reverse complement strand
GCGAAGCACCGAAGCGATAGCGCAGCCCGTAGCACGCCGACCCGAAGCGCAGCGAAGGGACACGCCCAAAAATAAACTTCATTTCAAGAAATTTATTTCAATTCAACTCAACATAGATTTTATTAGCTAAATGATTCGTCGGATAAAGGTTTTTGATTTTTTAGTAAAAAACGTGCGTTTCTCATCATTCCTTTGTACTTTGGGCGAGATATAGCCGACTGCTTGAATATTTTTTTGAAAGTTTTCTCATCTAACAAAAGCCAGTCTTTGAGTTGATATTCAGAGACCTCAGGTAAAGGGGTAAAATAAGGTTCATCCGTAGGTGTGCTGAATTTAATGTTCCAAGGACATACATCTTGACAGACATCGCATCCAAATATCCAGCCATCCATTTGATTTTGAAATTCATCAGGAATTTCATTTTTAAGTTCAATAGTCAGATAAGAAATGCAACGATTAGCATCCACTACGTACGGTTCAAGGATAGCTTGCGTAGGACAAGCATTTATACACTTGGTGCATGTACCACATAAATCTTGTATAGGAGCGTCATACATTAGTTTTTCTGTGATAATAAGTTCCCCAATCAAGAAAAATGAACCTGCTTTGGGTACAATAAGGTTAGAGTGCTTTCCAATCCAGCCCAGCCCACTTCTTTTTGCCCATACTTTATCCATTACGGGTGCAGAGTCTACAAAAGCACGACCTTGTACATCAGGTAGTAAGGTCTTGATATAATCAAAAAGTAAGTGTAGTTTATCTTTAATGACATAGTGATAGTCTTTTCCCCAGGCATATTTAGCTATTTTGGCGTTATTATCCTTATGCTGCGATTGTTTAGGATAGTAGTTCAAAAGTACGCTAATAACACTTTCCGCACCCTCAACTAAAAGTTTAGGGTTTAAGCGAAGGTCAAAATATTTTTCCATATAAGCCATTTCTGCATTTTTATGGGTTTTGAGCCACTTTTCTAAATGAGGTGCTTCTTGCTCTAAAAATACAGCTTGGCTTATCCCACAGTATTGAAATCCCAAACTATGAGCATATTCTTTTATAGACAAAGAAACGGACTCAAGGTTCATTGTGATTTTTGTTCAATAAAGCTCTTTAAGATTTCTAAAAACCGCTGCGCGCATTTTTCGTTAATAGATACATAGTTTTTTTCAAACAAAGATTTGAGATACTGTTCTGTGTCTTGATAAGAATGTTTTTCTGCGAATTTGAGGGCTTCAATATATTGTTCTCTATCGCCGTTAAAAAGTTGGGTTATGTATTCGAATTGGTCGTTGATAGGTATGTACTGACGTAAGCGTGCTTCGGGTAGTTTCATACGTATTGGTTGGGTTTCTAAAAGCCATGCTCCATATTGGATAGGGTTGATGCCAAAATAACTTTCCCACCACAGGACAAGGTTAGGTAAAATACCTCTTTCTTGTAACAGTGATGCTGTTTTGTATAATTTAGCCTCAAACAGCATAACATCAATATCTTTTTGGTAGTTTTTTTCAAGGTATTTGATGAGAAGTTCTAATAATATGCTTAGCTCGCCCCAGTAGTCTTTTGTAATTTGTAAAGTTGAGATAGGAAGTAAGGTAGTACCTGAAGCAAAATACGTTTTTTTTAAGTACGGAATAGGTTGTGCGCTGATATCCAGCCATTCTTGAATAGATTTTTGTAGCCACCTACCAAATTGTGAAAGAGGTATGTATATTTGTTTCTGTATTGTTTTTTGAAGGTATATAAAAGCATTTACACTTTCGAAGTGATGAATATCAATATTGAGCTGTTGCCAACTTTGTATAATAGGTTCGCACACGTACCAGAAAAGTCGTTTTTGAATTGTGTCAGGGAGGTATTTGGCCATTATATCTGTCGTGATAACAGTATAATTTTGAAAGCTTTGCATAACCCTGTTCCAGATTTCATTAGATAAGGCACTTTGTTTTTCAAATTGGATAGCGTAGTTTATCACAAGTGGTCAAAAATAGTAAAAATTAAAACATCACTCAAATACGAGTAAACAATACCTATAACGTGAGTTTTGGATTGTTTCGTGTTGAATAAGTACAAAAAAGTATAACAACTAATTTCAGAATCTATAGAATCTATGACACAGGCAACCTGACGATTAAATTCACAAAACACGAAAAATCTCACCTTTCCATCATTACAAGCAATTGAATAACTAGTAAATATATCCAAAACTCATGTTTTTGCAAGTATTTGATAATGTAGTTTGAGCTTTAGAACTCAAACAACTAAAGAAACTACAAAGGTAAAATTTGCGTACTCATGGTTAAAGGGTTATAAGAAATGGATGTATTCAAAGTTCAACCTTGTATATAATTGAAAATCAATAAAAAACAAGATAAAATCGGCGCAACTGAAACAAGATAAAAAATTTTAATTTTGTAAGTGTTTCATAATCAACGTCAGACAAGGTAAAGCAAAGGTATGTATTAAAAAAACCAAGGCAAAACATCAAAATACTGCTTGCGTGAGGGCTATGAAGCATGCCGTCAGGCAGTGCGGAGCGAAGCATAGCACCGAAGCGATAGCATAGTGCGCAATAGCCCGACCCGAGCGTTAGCGAGGGACACGCCCAAAAAATAAAATTCACATATCAGTTTATTCTATCTCCTTATACTTCGAGTCAGAAAAAGTAAAAAAGTCTGCACATGAGTACAGACTATCAACAAACGTAAATTTCAACAACTGATAGTAAAAAGCTCTCTAATAGCTCATTTCGTCTAACTTTACTTTGCCACGGTATATCCAATAAATACTGATAGTGTAAGCCAATACCACGGGAGTACCTAATAAAGCAAAAATAAGTATAGTGCGCAATGTCTTAGCCGAGGATGCTGAATTGTAGATATTCAAGCTATTACTAGGGTCAACTGCGGGTACTATGTTAGGAAACAGACCAATAGCAAATAAACTCATTAAACATAATATATTCACACTAGAGGAAACAAACGCATAAGTAGGTCTATTTTTAGTTATTTCGCGGGGAATATTCGCCACAGCAAACATGTTTATCAGGGCGACCACGAAAAATAAAGGTTGTTCTCGGAGTTTATCTGCCATATGTGGAACATATAATAAGGTAATCATACTCAAAGACACATAACACATAATAAAGAAAATCATAGCATTTTGGACCCAAATGCGTACTTTAGATTGGATTTCACCTTCGGTTTTCATAAGCAAGTAGATAGCACCATGCATCATGAACAGAGCTACAGTGGTGATACCCACTAAAAGTGTGTAAGGAGTGATTAAGTTTAATACATTAGTATGAAGCTCATGATTTTTATCCAGAGGCACTCCAACAACGATGTTGCCTAATGCTATACCTGCCAGTAAAGCAATCAAATAGCTCGATATTGAGAAAGCGATATCCCAGCTTTTTCGCCAAGTAGGACTGGGGTATTTACTTCTGAACTCAATAGAAATAGCCCTAAATATAAGTACTAATAGTAAAAGCATGAAAGCATCGTAAAAAGCAGAAAATACGCTAGCATACACATGAGGAAAAGCGGCAAATAGTGCCCCTCCTCCGGTAACAAGCCAAACTTCATTGCCATCCCATACAGGACCGATGGAATTTAACAAAATGCGGCGTTCTCTATCTCCTTTGGCAAATAAATGTAAAGAGCCTACGCCTAAATCAAAGCCGTCTAATATGGCGTATCCTGTTAATAAAACGCCCACCAAAATGAATGCAAAGATATTTAAGTCCATAATTTTGATTTATTTTTTAGTTTTTTCTTTTTAGATAGGTTTTATTTTTGGGCGTGCCCTTGTGGGCGTTTCGCTGGTGCTCATGCCCACAAGGTCGGCGTGCTACGGGCTGCGCTTCGCTTCGGTGCTACGCTAATGCTTCGCACCATGCTAACGCATGCCCTTCGCATGCCTCACGCAAGAATTATTCTGTGTCTTGTTCTACTCTTTCACGCGTAATTCTATTAACCCAGGGTGCTACTTGATTTCCTGTATCTCTGTACTCTTCACTCAAATTAGTCTTAGCAAACGGACCTGCTTTTACTTTTTCATTCAACAGAAATAAAAACAAAGCAAAAAGTAGTAAATAAACCAACGTAAACATGATGAGCGAAGAGAGTACCTGATTAGCAGTTACAGATTTTGAAAGCCCATCAGAAGTACGGAGCATTTTATACACAATCCAGGGTTGTCTGCCAATTTCTGCAGCGAACCACCCTGACTGATTAGCAATATGAGGTAATACTACAGATAAGGTTAAAATACTTAACATGGTTTTATTTGTCCATAGTTTGCCCCTGTACCAGAACCAGCCCGCAGCGCCTAGTATAACGGTCATTAAAAACGCAGCAAATAGCATCAAATGATAAAATTGAAAAGTAGTTTGCACAGGGGGTCGGTCTTCTTTGGGAAAGGCATTTAGTCCTTTTACGGGAGTATTAGTATCGCCGTGTATCAAAAAGCTGAGCATATTAGGAATAGCAATACCCTTAACCTTTTGACTCTCTGTATCTACCCAGCCGAACAAATACAGGTCTGCGGGGGCATTAGCTTCAAAGTGTCCTTCCATGGCAGCCAATTTTTCAGGTTGATTTTTAGCTACGCCTGAACCGCTGGCATGACCACTAACAAACTGTAAGGTCATAGCTACAAAAGCAACTATCAAACCTATTTTCATAGAACGAATAGCAAACTCTTCATACAATTTTTTTCGGAGGTAGTACGCACTAATGCTTATAACTACAAAAGCACCAGTCAGCCATGCACCTAATATAACGTGTCCTAATCTTTGCATAGAAGAGGGATTGAATACGACTGCCCAAAAATCTGTAATTTCTGCGCGGGCATTCATTCCTTCCCCTACAATATGGAAACCCGCAGGAGTTTGCATCCAAGAGTTGGCTACTACAATCCAAACTGAACTCAATGTAGCACCCAGCGCAACCATTATAGTAGAAATAAAGTGCGTTTTTGGACCTACTCTATTCCAACCAAATACTAAAATAGCCAAAAATCCTGACTCTAAAAAGAAAGCAAAAATACCTTCTGCGGCTAAGGGGCTTCCAAATACATCTCCTACATATCTTGAATAAGTAGCCCAGTTGGTACCAAATTCAAATTCCATTACAATACCTGTGGCTACTCCAATAGCAAAAGTAAGCGCAAATATTTTAACCCAGAATTTAGTAATTTGTTTGTAAATTAACTGCTTTGTTCGTAAGTACATCGCTTCCATGATGACCAACACTATACCCAAACCTATACTCATAGGTGGATATATGTAGTGGAAGGCTGCTGTGAAGGCGAATTGAACTCGCGCTAAAATTTCAACGTCCATATTATTACAAGTTTAGGTTTAGCGAATTGGTTTTGATAATTCAAACGCAATAGTACAGAAAAAGTTATTACAATTTTCAATTTTTTTTGAAAATTGCTGATACTGAATTGAAAAAACTTTGATTACAACAAGCTCATTTTTAATCTATTACAAAAAGTGAATAAATGTTCAGAAGTTTTGGAAGCGTATTTCTTGACTACCAATACCTAACTTTTAACAAATATGATAGATATAGATAATGTAAATTTCACTCAAACAAAGTTTAACCTTGTAAGTAGTTCAAAATAAGCATTAAACAGGGTAAAGCAAACTCATAGATAGAAATAAAGTAAAATATCAAAAAGCTGCTTGCGTGAGGGCTACGGAGCATGCCGTTAGGCAGTGCGGAGCGCAGCGTAGCACCGAAGCGATAGCGTAGTGCGTAGTAGCCCGACCCGAGCGCAGCGAGGGACACGCCCAAAAAATATAAAAACACCTTGTAATAGCTTTTACACTACATCTACTAAAAAGTTTTACCTTTGCAATATGAGCAAACGAATTGGAATTACAATAGGTGATATAAATGGTATATCTGCGGAAATTATTATCAAAACCTTTTTAGACCCTTCTATATTAGAGTACTGTACACCTGTTATTTATGGGTCAGTCAAAGTTCTAAATTATTACAGACAATTTTTAAAGATAGATAAATTTCTCTTTCAACCCATCCGACACACACAGCCTAATATGCCCCTAAAAAAAATATATGTGGTAGATGTTGCAGATAACCTTGACCGCGTGGAAATTGCAAAGGTAAGTGCTAATGCGGGAAAATTAGCCGCCATAGCTTTGGAAATGGCTGTGAAAGATATTCAAAACGGAATTATTGACGCTATTGTAACCGCACCTATACACAAAGAAGCTATGAAATTAAGTGGTTTTGCATTCCCAGGTCATACAGAATTTTTTGCTCATACTTTTAGTAGTCCTAACACTATGCTCTTTATGATACACGAAACAATTCGTGTGGGCTTAGTTACAGGACATGTACCTATTCAGAGCGTTGCTTCCTTGCTTTCCGTAGATAAGATCATCAACAAAATACGTGTAATGCATGATAGTTTGAAGGTGGATTTTAATATCACTAAACCTAAAATTGCGGTATTAGGTCTTAATCCCCATGCAGGTGAGAATGGAACAATCGGAAGTGAGGAGAATGATTTTATTTTACCTGCTATTCAAGCAGCAAAAAATGAAAATATGCTATGTATGGGACCTTTTCCTGCGGATAGCTTTTTTGGGTCAGGCGCTTACAGGCAATTTGATGGTATTTTAGCTATATATCACGATCAAGGACTTATTCCGTTTAAGGTATTAGCTTTTGGGGGGGGAGTAAATTATTCAGCGGGTTTGCCTATTGTGCGCACTTCACCTGACCATGGTACGGCGTATGATATTGTGGGTAAAAACAAAGCTAATGAAAGTTCTTTCAGACAAGCTATATTTTTAGCGTTAGATATTCTTAAAAACCGCATAGAGTACGCCCAAAATACGGCAAATCCTTTGAAGACTCATAAAATCAATTCTGAAGTAGAGTAGTAATGCGTATAGTGCTAAGAGTTAGATTTTAATGTTTTTTTGGGCGTGTCCTTGTGGGCGTTACGCTGCGCGTATGCCCACAAGGTCGGCGTGCTACGGGCTGACGGTGCTGCGCCCCACCCGCCCACCCTTGGGCAAGGGTATAAGCGTGGGCGAGGGGCTTCGCACCGTGCTGACGCACGCCCTCCGCATGCCTCACGCAAGTAGCAAGTATGCTCATCTCATTTATTCAAACTTTAACCTTGTAAGTACCTGATAATGAACATTAAACAACATAAAAATAAAGTTTAACTTTGTAAATCATTGAAAATCAATTGAAAATAAAGTAAAACTTCGGTGTTCAGGGTTAAAGGAGCAGAGCAAGTCCATGTGTTCAATGGTCTAACCTTGTAAGTGCTTGAAAACGAGTGCCAAACAAGATAAAAACAAGTACAGTTCAAATAAGGTAAAAAATTTTTTACCTTGTAAGTGTTTGATAATTAACAATTAACAAGGTAAAGCAAAGATATGTTTAGAAACAAGGTAAAACATCTAAAAGCAGCTTGCGTGAGGCATGCGGAGGGTGCGTGAGCAGTGCGGAGCGTTAGCGAAGCACCGCAGCGATAGCGCAGCCCGCAGCACGCCGACCTTGCCCACACGAGCGCAGCAAGACGTGGGCAAGGACACGCCCAAAAAACATCAAGATTAAATGTTTCATTTTTATTGTATGACCTCGTTTTTCATGTAAAAAAGACCTAAACATGAACCCGAAGTACATCCAAAAAATAACCTCTTGATTTTTTGTACGATATTAAACTTAATTTGCTATATTCAATAAATTGTTTCTTTTTTGTGTTACCATTACGTTATGACTGAACCTATCCTTACAGAAAATAAACAGCGGTTTGTTCTCTTTCCCATTCAATATCATGAGGTATGGGAAATGTATAAAAAAGCAGAAGCCAGCTTCTGGACTGCAGAGGAGGTAGACCTTGCTCAAGATTTATCAGATTGGGAAAAGCTCAACGACGGCGAAAGACACTTTATTTCGCACGTGTTAGCTTTCTTTGCAGCAAGCGATGGTATTGTTAATGAAAATTTAGCTAGTCGCTTTGCAAATGAAGTACAAATTCCCGAAGCGAGATGCTTTTATGGCTTTCAAATTGCAATAGAGAACATTCACTCTGAAATGTATAGCCTACTGATTGATACATACATCAAGGATGACAAAGAAAAGTATCGCTTGCTTAATGCCATAGAAACCGTACCCTGTGTGCAAAAAAAGGCTGAATGGGCACTGAAATGGATAAATAACACAGATTCTTTTGCTGAACGCTTGGTAGCTTTTGCTGCTGTGGAAGGAATATTTTTCTCGGGTAGTTTCTGCGCTATCTTTTGGCTCAAAAAACGAGGTCTAATGCCTGGATTATCCTTTTCTAATGAGCTCATCTCACGCGATGAGGGACTACATACCGATTTTGCCTGTCTTATTTACAGTATGCTGCAAAACAAACTTACAGAAAGTCGTGTGTTAGAAATTATCACGGATGCGGTCAAAATTGAACAAGAATTTATCACCGATGCGCTGCCCGTAGATTTAATTGGAATGAACTCACGCCTAATGTCCCAATATATTGAATTTGTAGCAGATAGACTATTAGTAGCTTTGGGATATTCCAAGTATTATCATGTAACCAACCCGTTTGATTGGATGGAACTCATTTCACTGCAAGGTAAAACAAATTTCTTTGAAAAACGGGTAGGCGACTATCAAAAAGCAGGGGTCATGGCAGATAAAAAAGAGCAAGATTTTACTCTAGACGCTGATTTTTAATCTTTTGCTTTAATGTGTTACTGATATTTGTTGAATTATGTATAATCAAGAAGGTTAGACTTTAACTTTTTTGGGCGTGTCCTTGTGCCGCCCACACGAGCGCAGCGAGACGTGGGCAAGGACATGCCCAAAAGTAATAAGCAAACTTATGTAAAAAGATGTTTTTCTGTGCATTAGGCTTTTGTCAGTTTCTATTCTGATAGCGATGGGATAAATTTTGGTAAGCTTCCGTAATTTTCTTAAATTCTCTCTCAATTTTTTGTCGCTCCTGTACAGATCTATGCGTATTCATATCAGGGTGATGCTGCTTGACCAATTCACGATAACGCTCTTTAATCTGTTCCCAAGAAACAGGAGGATTAAGTCCTAATACAGCTAAATCAGGGTCAGGGGCGCGATATTCTACATCATGGAAATAAGGCTGTTCCGTTTGATTTTGATAAATTTTATAGTTATGTGGGTGATAATCTCTCAACAAGTTCTCCCAATCTTGCTTGTTTATTTGTAGCATTTCAATCATCTCATAGATAAAATTTTGCTGTTCTTTGCACAATACGGCTTCCATACATACTAAGTTGTACCAAAATGCTAATAAAATAAGTAGTTCCTCATAATAAAAGCGTTCGTTCATTTGGTAGCAGAGTTCAGCTAAGTCTTGTGGGGTATTAAATTGTTGGGGTGGGGTTGCGGAGATATTTCTAAGAAAAACGATTTCATATTCTCTACCCAAAATATGCATATACTCTTTTTTGACGCGTTGGTAGTAGGTAGCATCATTTTTGAGAAAAATAAGGTGCATAAAGATACGGTAGATAATTTGTGGTTCTGCTCGGAGGGCATCTTGCAGGATTTCCAACTGTACATTTTCATCTATCGGAGGTCTGAAAGGGGTTTTTTGGGTTTGATGTTGTTCAAAATGGGCGTGCATAGTTCTCTTCCGTTCTATCTTGAATAAAAAACGGATTGCTATCCAAGTAAGTATAGCAATGATGCCCAGTGCAATCCATAGTTCTGAAATGTCTAGATTCACAAGAGTTTATTTAGTAAATATACAAACAAAAGTACGCAGTTCAAAAGTTTAATAGGATATTTTTTGGGCGTGTCCCTCGCTGCGCTCGGGTCGGCGTGCTACGGGCTACGCTATCGCTTCGGTGCTTCGCTGCGCTCCGCACTGCTCACGCACCCTCCG
>JANWVE010000010.1 GCA_025057675.1 Bacteroidia bacterium | reverse complement strand
CAGGGGGTGGGGCGTAGCACCGTTAGCCCGTAGCACGCCGACCTTGTGGGCATGAGCGCAGCGAAACGCCCACAAGGCACGCCCAAAATAAAAATTAAACCTTAATCAAAGGATTGACCGTATTCGGAGGCTTCGTCTTTTAACTTCTTAAACTCCTCTGGCGTAATATCAGAGAAAAAGTAATGCACAGGATCAACCTTTACCCCGTCTTTTTTGACTTCATAATGCAAATGCGGCGAAGTAGAAATACCCGTAGAACCTACATAACCAATAATATCTCCTCGTTTTACTGGCTGCCCTACTTTAACTGCCGCCCTGGACATGTGCGCATACGTAGTAACATACCCATACTGATGATTGATTTCTACATAAATTCCAAAACCATTCCCTTTGTCTGAATTATTGGTTACAATACCATCAGCAGTGGCATAGATAGGTGTACCCGCAGGTGCACCCATGTCTATTCCTTCATGCTTGTGCGGAATTTTGAGAATAGGATGCAAACGCCATCCAAACCCATTTACCTTGTTCATTGTGCCTTTAACAGGCTTGATAGCAGGAATATGACGCAATTCATCAGCATGTTTCTTGGCGTATTCAAATAAATCTTGATAGGTCTTAATTTGAGCATAAAAAGTGTAATACAAATTATCTATACGTTTAGCAGTTTCTATCATCAATTGACTATTAGTGTACCCCTCTAATTGTTTGTACCTTTGATAACTGGCTACACGATAAAGTCTATCAGGTGTGTTCGTAGGTTCTGTGTTATAAACCATTCTATGTAAATTGTCTGCCCTTTCTTGTAAAATAGATGTAGCTAATTCTAGCTCTTTAATCCGTTTGAGTTGTAGCTCAAGGTTAAGCAGTAAGGCTTTATTTTCAGATTCTAACATGCGCTCCTTAGGCGAACTGTAAAAAGTATATACAATAAACAAAAATAAACCTGCTAATACCGCTCCTGAAAGTAAGTGCCATGAAAAGCGTATTAACAAGCTCTTAAAGGTAGGCGTGATTCGCTCATATTGACAGGTTTCCGTATCGTAATAATACTTAATTTTTGCCATAAGAATTGTGATGCGGCACAAAACTACAAAAAACTTTGTAATTCTTTCACTTTGTGATATGGTTGACATTTTGGCTAATATGAAGATATTTTGAGGGTAATGGTGTGAGTATCGGGCAATAGAAACGGTTTTCTGTTTGTTGAGAGATATATTTTGATAAATAAGCATAATGAAAATGGGCATGATACAAAAAGCTTTCATATCTGTGATACTCAAATCACAGCCAAGCCATATTGTTGTAAAGTACGTACATATCCTGCCACTGCATAGGCACTGTCTATGATCGCATACTGTACGACTTCCGTTTCTCTACATCTATCAGACTTAATGCCATAAACGCTATCCCTGATACTACTTGCTGATATACAGAACTATAAAAACAATACTTTCTATACATACCACTACCACTTTTTTACCACCGTTTCATCTATCGCTATAATATACTTTCATCCTTCTTGATACAAGAATTACTTAAACATCAATATGCTTAATTTCTATCCATTGATGAAATGTCCCAAAAAAATGAAATAACTGACGCAAACTATATTCACCACAGTATCTGGACAAACTTCTGACCGTAATTTTTCTTTTATTTCTTAAAAAACTTTCTATCAGTGTTAAAAAATCTGTATGTTTGCCTTACTTAATGTCTCTTTCAACAGTGAAAGAGACCCATATTTATTATTTTATTCATACTGTACATTCATACTGTAAAAAGTACAGTTTTTTGTATCTGAAAAACATCACTCATATTGATAATGAACAAAAAACAAGATAAACTAAACCTACACGTACAAATGAAGTAAAACGTTAAAAAGCTGCTTGCGTGAGGGATACGGAGCATGCCGTTAGGCAGTGCGAAGCGTAGCGTAGCACCGAAGCGAACGCGTAGTGCGTAGTAGCCCGACCCGAGCGCAGCGAGGGACACGCCCAAAAATTAAACATAAAATTAAGCATACTGATTTCGTTTTACTCTTACTCTTATTTTTAGCATTAAAAAGGTTAAACCTAATAAACCTATCCACCCTAAAACGTCCCCTATACGAGTATAGAGCGTAGTATAGTTCATTATTCCGATAGTTTGAGTGATAACGGCTTCCTTCCACCACTGCGTAGGTTGATGAACCCCCCCTCTAGCGTCAATAAACATAGAACGACCTGTATTCGCACACCGAGCAATGTACTTGCGGTTTTCAATAGCCCTCATTTTAGCATAATACGCATGCTGAATATACCCTGATGTATTCCTCCACCAACCGTCATTAGTAATGATAGCAAAAAAATCCGCTCCCTGCTTAGAAAAATCTGCAACATAATTACCATAAACTGACTCATAACAAACAATAGGCGCCACACGCATCTTTTGATGATGTAAGGTCTGTACCTTATCTGCTTTACCTAAGCTATTAGACCCTCCCCCTAAATGTATCATGGTATATTTCTCTAAAAAACCTAATACACTCAAAAAAGGCATTCGCTCTACCAAAGGTACCAATTTGGACTTCCTGTGAAATTGAACTTCACCGTTTTTTGTGATAATAGTAGCCGCATTATACATGTCGTACCAGTCTGAAGTACCCTCTAACCTTGCAGCGCTTACAGTTTTATTTTGTCCGTTAATATACCTACGAACGGAGGTAATTCCTAGTAAAATCGCTTGTTTTTCATGGATTAACTCGGCTTGAAGCATTTTAATAAAAGTGTCTTGATAAAGCCGCTCTTCCCAGATGCTATACGGAATGGCTGTTTCAGGTAAAATAATCCAGTCAGGTTTATCTTTTTGTGCTTGGCGAATAAGAGAAATAAAAGTTTGTAGTTGCTTCTGTACAGTATTTTCATCAAATTTGTGATAAGGGTCAATATTAGGCTGAACGATAGAAACAGTCAAATTTTGAGTAGGCTGGGGTACATGGAACCAAAAAATAAAGTCTGCTAATAAAGGCAACGCTATTGCTACGCTTAAAAACTTTCTCAATCGGTTATTATGATGCAAAAAAATGGATAGTATTAGGATATTAACTATCCAAATCCATAATGAACCTCCTAACGCACCCGTCCATTCATAAAATTGCATACCAAAAGTAAAGGTAGAAAGTGTGTGTCCTAAGGTTATCCAAGACCAGGATAAATCCCAACGAAAATGTAAGTACTCAAAACTAATCCATGCGGCTATTAGTACGGCATAAGCTATTCTATTGGTAGTTTTAGAGTATATCCTTAAAAACAGCAAAATCGGTAAGCTCTGTAAAAGAGGATTAACTAAGATAGCCCCTAATCCCCCCGCTACACTAGCGTAACATAACCAATAGCAAGTTCCTGTGTTCCATAGTAGTAACGCTAAATAAATAGCACTAAATCTATGATATTGAGCCGTATATGAGGTTAAAATAATAGCAGGAAGAACTCCAACTATCCAAGCTAAGGTATTCTCAACGCCCTGGCTTTCTAATATGCCACCTAAAATTAAACCTGTCAAAATACTTAACCACAAATACCCTGACGCATATTTGATAAAATGCGGTTTTTGAATAGAAGAACAGCTAAAATCATGATGTAGTAAAGCGTATAACAGAGGTACAAACAAGATAAAAGCTAAGATAAATAAAGGTGAAGGGGGAAAGGCTAAAACACCTAAGATACCTGTCAAATAAGCACTTAACAGTGGATTTTTAAGCCAATTTCGGATAGACATTACTCGCAAAAGTACATAAAAATAAAAAACGTAAGGGACTCAACCCATTATGGGGAATCAACCTTACGCCTGCTCAATTACTGTTGCGATGTCTTCTCGACATTGCGGGTACAAAAATATAATGCTTTTGTCCTACACTATCAAAAAGTAACTTGAACTGTCAAAATTTATACATGATTTGTAAAAAGTAGTGCATGAGTGGTCATAGAATGGGCATAAAATTTTAATTATCTAAAAAATAATTTTACTTTTGGGCGTGTCCCTCGCTGCGCTCGGGTCGGCGTGCTGCGGGCTGCGCTTCGCTTCGGTGCTGCGCACCGTGCTGACGCACGCCCTCCGCATGCCTCACGCAAGGAACACTGTATGTAAATTAAGCCTGTTTATACAAGCTTTAACTTTGCAAGTAATTCAAAATGAAGAACAAAAATGTAAGACAAGATTGTATACAAAAACAAGGTTAAGCATCTCAATTTGGGGTTAAGCTACGTAAAAGTTATAGAGCAGATTGTAGAATATCCCAAATTTAGGATAGTAAGAGGGGTTACACAATCTAAGTACATCAAATGTACACCTAAAAATAAAAAACCACGCTCCCAAAAGAGCGTAGTGAAGTTGATATATGAATTGGAAACCGTTGGTCTTGTATTCCAAAAGTACTAAGGTTGTATAGTTACAGGGAAGGTAACTTCTATATCTGTACTTCCGCCTGCGTTAGTAATATCGCCTGATGATACTCCTGGGGCAGATTTGTTAGGCTTGTGCCTCAGTGTGATTTTGAGTGTAGCAGAACCTGCTGCACCAGTTTGAAAAGAAAATCTCAAACCGACAGGTTTGCCGTTAGCATCAAAATCAACGTAAGCAAAATTGCTCAAATTCCCCGTAGCTTGATAAAAAAACTGATGCTCTGCTTTCTCATTATTGATTTCATCATTGATGTTATGAGTATGTCCTGCGTGGCTTTCATCTAATAATGCTAATTGAGCAGAGTAGAATGAGTTGGCTCTTAAAGTAAGTGTGCCTATACTTGGTGGATTTCCGCCATTTCCATCAAGGTCTTTCCACACAACCTCTGTACTATCTGAACTGAATAATGTGTTTTTTACTTTCAATTTGACGGTAGTAATTAGTTCCTCTTCATTCTCGGGTGGTTTGGGGTCGTCTTTTTTCTTACAACTGTTAAGAAGCACAACCATACTGATAACCCAGGTTACTAGTGCAAATGATACAACGATGTTTCTGTAATGTTTTATGGTATTCATGCCGCAAACATAACTAAATTGCAACAAAGTTGCAAATAAAAAAATAAGACTTTTTATTTCAGGCTATCTAATCCTAATAAACAAACTCACAAATCACATAATACAAAATACTCAAAATCAATCTTTTAATTCTCAAAATAGACTTTTCAAAATAGACCGAGTATGTATTCGGTCTATCTTTCCTTTATATGAAAAGCAATCCTCAAACGTTACCTTTTAATCTTTTAGGGCGTGTCCTTGTGGGCATTTCGCTTGGCTCATGCCCACAAGGTCGGCGTGCTACGGGCTAACGGTGCTACGCCCCACCCGCCCACCCCCTGGGCAAGAGGGAAAGAGTGGGCGAGGGGCTTCGCACCAAGCCTAACGGCTTGCCCTCTGCATGCCTCACGCACGCAGTATGCACACTAAACCCACTAATACAAAATATAATCCTGTAAGTATTTGAGAATGAATACTAAAACAAGGTAAAAATACATTTTAACCTTGTAAACAATTGAAAATGAGCATCAAACAAGGTAAAAATTATTTAATCAGGGTTAAAGTGGTGTAAAAAAGTCCACATATTCAAGGTTTAATCTTGTAAATGATTGAAAATGAAAGCAAAACAAGGTAAAACGAATACAGTTCAAGTAAGATAAAAAATTTTAACTTTGTAAGTAACTGATAATGAACATCAAACGAGATAAAGCAAAGATATATCTAAAAACAAGGTAAAACATCCCAAAGCTGCTGCGTGAGGCATGCGGAGGGTGCGTCAGCAGTGCGCAGCACCGAAGCGATAGCGTAGCCCGCAGCACGCCGACCCGAAGCGCAGCGAGGGACACGCCCAAAAATATATCCTAAAAAACGATGAGTAAAGCAATTAAAAAGGAAAATTTCCATTCTAAAACTTGTTTTGTTATTCAAAATGTTATAATTTCACGCAATGAAAAGAGAAGTATTAGTTTTCTTACTTTTGTTAAAGATACAATTTGGAGTAGCACAAAGTAGTCATATCACTTGTCAAGCTAAAAAACAAGTTACATTACAAGAATACTTAACCTCAAAAATACAAAGTTCTATCTACAAACTTTCTGACACATTAGACGTTCTCAAATACACGATTAACCTCAATTTTGATAGTTTAGGACACCCTACCCTTGCCGCAAGGACTATACGAGGTAACACGCTTGTACAATTAAAACCCAAAATAAACGGAATCAACAAAATTACCCTTATGCTTCTCAAACTGACTATTGACTCTATTAAAATTAACAACACTCTTGCTACGTATAATTATGATAATACCTTAATCCGCATCAATACTGCGCCCCTTAATACCACGGATACGGTTAATATACAAGTATTCTACAAAGGTAAACCTCAACAAGACCCTAAATTTGGCGGTTTTTATTTTCAAAGTCCATATATTTACAACATAGGAGTAGGATTTAAGGCAAATCCTCACAGCTTTGGGCGCGTATGGTTTCCTTGTATTGATGAATTTACTGACCGTGCTTATTTTGAGTTTTTTATCACAACCATTCCCACTCACAAAGCTTTTTGTAACGGACTTCTACAAGGAGTAACTACTAATACTAACGGGACTAAAACCTGGCATTGGAAATTACATCAAACGATACCTGCTTATTTAGCGGCTGTTGCCGTTGCCGATTATGCTACCTTAAACAGAGTTTCACAAGGTATCCCTGTACAGTTTGCCGCAAGACCCTCAGATACTACTTCTGTCAAGAACATGTACGTACGTTTAGACAGTGCGGTCAAATACGATATTCAACGCTGGGGTCCTCATGTATGGGATAAAATTGGGTTCATTTGCGTACCCTTTCTGGGGGGTGCTATGGAGCATGCTACATCTATTCACATGAGCAGCTTAGCTATTGGTACAACTTATGAATTTTTATATGCACATGAATTAGCACATCACTGGTTTGGTGATTATGTAACGTGCGAAACAGAAGGAGATATGTGGCTTAATGAGGGTTGGGCTGCTTATAACGAAGCAATGTTCATGGAAGTAGCTTATGATACCATAAAATACAAAGATTACGTCCGTACTAACCACCGACAAGTATTGCAACTTACTCATACCCCTTTGAAAGACACCGGTTATTATGCCCTTTCAGGCGTCCCTCATCACTTGACTTACGGCTCAACCGTCTACGACAAAGGTGCTGATGTAGTACATACCCTTCGTTTTTATATGGGCGATGATAAGTTCTTCCCCGCAGTAAAACACTATCTCAATAGCTATGGATTTAATAACGCTAATTCTACACAGCTAAGAGATGCTCTATCCGCCCACAGTGGAATAGACCTTACAGACTTTTTTAATAACTGGGTTTTTAATCCTGGATTTCCTCACTTCTCCATAGACTCAACGAAGGTAATTGATAAAGGAGGAGGATTATTCGATGCAATTATTTATGTACGACAACGGCTTAAAGGCGCACCGAATATATTTAGTATGAAAGTCCCTATATCCGCATGTAATGGACCTACACAACACTATACACAAACTTTTGTTATCAATCAAGCTAAGCAAGCCGTAACGCTAACTAATATTCCATTTCAACCTACATGGTTCGCTATTGACCGATGGGAAAAGGTATCCGATGCTATATCTGATTTTGAAGCCGCTATTACTACCACTGGTAATTTTGTAATGAAAGAAACGAATGTAACACTAAATACTAGTCATATTGGGGATGGTACTGCACGCGTGCGTATTACTCACGATTGGGTAGCTCCCGAAGGTAAAATTGCTCATAATAACATTATTCTATCGGATTATCATTATTGGACAGTTTCAGGACATTTTCCCACAGGATTTGTTACACAAGGTAATTTTAGATATGATGGCAGCTTAACTTCAAACGGTTATATTGACAACACATTTATTGATGGCACAGAGGATAGCCTAGTTATGATGTATAGAAAAGACGCCACAGAACCCTGGCGCACGCTCACTAATGCCACCTTACTGCCTGGTACAAACAAATTTGATAAACGTGGTAGCTTTAGGGTAGACAGCTTAAAACCTGGTGAGTATGCTTTGGGAAAAAAGGTCGTACCTATATCCAGCAGTATAAATGAATTTCACACTTTTACAGACCAACTGCAAATATATCCTAATCCTGCGGCAGAAACATGCACCGTTCGTTTACCTGATTTCATCGTACCCGCAAATGCCCAATTGTACGTGATAGACACACAAGGTAAAACGCTACTCAATCTTACTTTTACTCAACAAGATCTACAAATTTCAACCAAAGAGTTACCGAAAGGAATGTATATCATACACGTTGTGACAAACAAGCAATTTTGTACAGGCAAATTATTGATTCGCTAGCCATACCTTCATGTAAAGAAAAGTTTAATTTTTTATTATGATTTGTAGAACATGTTTACTTTGTGCTTCTGATTTGATATTTTTGTTATGTATGTTGTTGAGTTGGTTCGTTGGCTTATATTTAGCACAAGCCCAAGATTTGAGACATAAAGATAAAAAAGCTATTATGGAGGTATTAGAAAAGCAGGTAGAGGCTTGGAACAGGCAAGATATTGAAGGTTTTATGGAAGCTTATTGGAAATCAGACTCGCTTAAATTCATTGGTAGAAATGGACTAACTAAGGGCTGGCAAGCTGCGCTTGACCGTTACAAAAAAAACTATCCCGACAAGAATGCTATGGGAGTGCTTAAGTTTGAAATTCTGAATATACAAGGGATATGCTCGCATGCGGCTGTAGTTACTGGAAAATGGATACTTACCCGAAGCGTTGGCAATTTGCAAGGTTTTTTTTCTCTTATCTTTGAGTATATTGACAAAAAATGGGTCATTGTGTATGATCATTCTATCTAATCTATTTAGCTAATTCACTTGAGAGAATAAATAAGTTGTATTTTTGGGCGTGTCCTTGTAGGCGTTTCGCTGCGCTCATGCCCACAAGGTCGGCGTGCTACGGGCTAACGGTGCTACGCCCCACCCGCCCACCCCCTGGGCAAGAGTGAAAGCGTAGGCGAGGGGCTTCGCACCAAGCCTGATGGCTTGCCCTCCGCATGCCTCACGCAAGCAGCAAGTAAACTAATCCCATTTATACAAATATAACTTTGTAAGTAACTGAAAGTCAATGTTAAACAAGGTAAAACACAATCTTAACCTTGTAACTCATTCAAAACCAATTCAAAACAAGGTAAAACTTGAATATTCAGGGGTAGAGGGTTATCAAAAGTCGATGTACTCAAGGTTTAATCTTGTACATAATTGAAAATGAACACAAAACAAGATAAAATGCACGCAGTTCAAATAAGGTAAAAAATTTTAACTTTGTAGGTACTTGATAATGACCCTTAAACAAGGTAAAGCAAGGGTATATCTACAAATCAGGTAAAACATCAAAATACGGCTTTGCGTGAGGGATACGGAGCATGCCGTTAGGCAGTGCGGAGCGCAGCGTAGCACCGAAGCGAACGCGTAGTGCGTAGTAGCCCGACCCGAAGCGCAGCGAGGGACACGCCCAAAAAAGTAAAGTTATTTATCAGATTTAATGTAAAATATGTTTATTTGTAGGGTATAATGTAGTTTTGCTATGGTGATACAAAAATATCTTTCTTTAGTGAAGTTTTCACACACTATTTTTGCTATGCCCTTTGCCATAGTAGGTTTTGTATTAGGTTCTCAAGCACAGGGTTTTGTTGAGTGGCAAAAACTGATATTAGTGGTACTGTGTATGGTTTTTGCGCGTAATGCGGCTATGGCGTTTAACCGTTATGCGGATAGAGAGATAGATAAAAACAACCCTCGTACAGCAAATAGAGAAATTCCCGCAGGTGTAATCACACCGAAAAATGCTTTAATCTTTGTGATATTGAACTGTGTAGCGTTTATTGTAACTACATTTTTCATCAATCGGTTGTGTTTTTATCTCTCACCTGTGGCTTTATTAGTGATTTTAGGGTATTCTTTAACAAAACGATTCACGGTTTTATGTCATTTTATTTTGGGTATAGGGTTGTCGCTCGCACCGATAGGCGCGTATCTTGCCGTGGTAGGCAAATTTGAGTGGCTTCCTTTGTATTTTTCGTTTATGGTTTTATCTTGGGTAGCTGGGTTTGATATTATTTATGCACTACAAGATGAAGAGTTTGATAAAGCCCATAAATTGAACAGCATTCCCGCATGGATAGGACGAAAAAATGCTATCTTATTGTCCATATTTGTACATTTAATTACGGCTTTTTTTGTTATTTGGATAGGTATACATTATTTAGAGGATATTACATATTGGTCGGGGGCAGGCTTATTTTTAGGAATTCTGTTTTATCAGCATACTTTGGTTACTCCGAAGGATATCAGTAAAGTAAATATTGCTTTTTTTACGGCTAATGGTATAGGCAGCGTAGTATATGGTATTTTTACGTGTTTATCGGTGTATGTGTAGGTTTAGATATTTTTTTTGAAAAGCATATTATTGTTTTGGGCGTGCCCCTCGCTAACGCTCGGGTCGGTGCATTCCGCACTCCGCTATCGCTGCGGTGCTACGCTGACGCTCCGCACTGCCTAACGGCATGCTCCATGCACCTCACGCAGCTGCATTTTGATGTTTTACCTGGTTTTTATGCATCTTTTTGCTTTGCCTTGTTTGATATTTATTTTCAGATACTTACAAGATTAAACCTTAAATAGGTGGGCTTATTGTACTTGCAGCGTTTCTGCGTGAGGCATGCGGAGGGCGTGCGTCAGCACGGTGCGAAGCCCCTCGCCCACACTTTCACCCTTGCCCAGGGGTGGGCGGGTGGGGCGCAGCACCGTTAGCCCGTAGCACGCCGACCTTGCTTGCATGAGCGCAGCGAAACGCAAGCAAGGACACGCCCAAAAAATTTTTGATAAAACAACCCTCACAGCAATTCAAAAATCCGAAGAAATTTTTTCTAACTCGCATACTTGCGTAAAACTCTGCCCACTACTTGAATTGCTTAAAGTAGGCATCTATCTCGGGTTTTAACTCTACTCCCGCTGCTTCAAAGCAGATTAGTAGGTCTTCAAATGTATCTTTGCCACTTAAAAAATCCCAAAACTCTTCTGCCACTTTAATTTCATAAGATAAGTCTAACATACCTTTGATTGTCCAACGATGGTATGGTTCAGGGTGATAGGGATTATATGGTATAGCAATGCAAGAAAAAACTTTTGCATCTGGTTTTTTTTCTAAAATTATTGCTACCCATTCTAGTAATGTCCTTTTGAAATCCTTGAAATTACTTATATTGGGTTTAGCCGTTTTTAAGTCAAATAAGTATACTTCCCCTTGATGAGTTTCTAAGTACAAATCCGCTTTGACAGTTTTTACTTTGCATTTCTCTCCTTTACAGCAAACTTGCCGAATCCTCTCTATTTCTTTAATTTTATCAGGATTACCTCCTATGGAGAGTTCGTTAATAATCGTTTGAATTTCTCTCTGTGCATCTACACTAATTTGATTTCCTACTGAATACTGTGCTTTGGCAACCTTAAAATGAGACTCTGCTAATGCTACCGCAACAGGTTCATAAATAGCACTTCCGAAAGTTGTATTTAAGGATTGAATAAACGAAAATAAAGCCATTCTATCCCTGCCCAATAAAGCATAATGAAAAGGCATATAATTACTTTCAGGTTGATAATTTCTAAACTTGTCTCGTAGGCATTTTTTTATTACTTCTTGAATATGAGTTTTTTGAGTATCAGATAATCCCATATTGCTTGTTTTTTTACTTTTGTTTAAGATGAAAAATAATTTCTGCATAAGCGTTTTTATCTTTTTCAGTGCGGTTTAAAACAGGGCGCTTATACTGTTTAACAATTTGCATATTCGCTTTTTCTGCAATTTGTGGATATAAATTATACTTGTCATTAGCAACCAAAAACACATCATAATCATCAACCATAAATTTTTTACAGTTATTAAGTACATTTACAATCCCTGTAATATACTCCTGCTGGGCTTGCTTAGATTGCTTCTTGAACATAGCACCAATTTCCTGTTGATCTTTTCTTTCAAAGCCAAATAAATCGTAAGCATAAGCATGTTGCTCATGGTAATCAATTAGACCTACGTAAGGCGGGCTTGAAAATATACCTCTAATTTTTTGTTTTGAGACTAACTCGTACAAAGGAATATGCACTTTTTTTAACTCTGCAAGAATATCTATACTCTCTGAATTTCCACTTATACAAATTTGAAACGTTTCTGTTCTTATTTTCGAAAATTCTAACAGACGTTGGATGGTATCTTTGTAGTACCTTTCCCACCAAGACAAAATAGAAAACAAAGGTTTGCAAATTTTTCCATGCTTGGCACAATAGTATGGAGTAGTTACAGGTTCTATCAAAGTAGCTAAATCGGCGTGAGTAGTAGATCGGCAACTGCGAATAGTCCGACTTAAAATTATCATAAGCACTTGCCTAATTTGTATATCTTCTATTTTATTTATTTGCTCTAAAACAAAATCCATTTCTTTGCGAATAGGATACAAATACCACTTTTCTAAAAAGTTTTTCTCCGTATCTTGCTTGAGTTTTAGTTGGTATTTTTGGACTAGTTCGTTAAACTTTTGTATAACAATTTCTTGATGTAATGCTGCATAACTTTTTTCATCTATCTCTTTTTTGCTTACTTTTATCCTAAAGTCTGGTGAAGGAAAATAATTTTTGTTATACTCCTCTAAAAATGTCGTAAATTCATTTTCAAATTCCACATAAGAAAAACTTTGCGTGAATTTTTTTAATGATGAGGTTATTTTTGTCGCTTCTTGATACAGCTTAGTTACGTCTACTTTTTGAACTTTTACATTACTAATGAGGGTATTAAATTCTGAAATATCTATGCCAATAGCATGAATCTCTAATTCATTAGCTTGTACTAAGGTAGTACCACTACCACAAAAAGGGTCAAGTACAATGTCTCCTTTTTTGAAAAAAACCTTTGTCTTGAAACTATCGGTATGCTGGTCTAAAAAATATTCAACGAGTTGTGGAATAAACTTACCTTTGTATGGATGCAAACGATGCACATGTTTAGTTGTGTCTGACTCTTTGAGGTGCTCAAAACTTAGCGCCCAAATTAAGTCTTCCCCTAATTCTTTTTTCCACTGTACTTCTCTGCGTTGATAGTATTCTTGATAATACTTGATAAGTTCTTGCTTATCAATTAAAGTCGTACCATTATTTTCTGTTTTAGTAATTTTACCGTAGTTTATCAAATAGGAGATGTTAGAGGTTGTTACATTTTTATGAATATACTGGCTGGCAAAAACTGCAGCTTCCTTCAAAGTGAGTAAGTTTTTTTCTGCCATTTTTGAAATACTAACTGCCAAAGTTATGATTTTTGATCTAAATTAGTAAGTAATTGAGGTCTTTTGTGATAAAAAAGATTTTGTATGAGGTATAATTCAATGCGATGCAAGAGAAAATTTTAGCCTAATTTTGACTAGAAATGAAAATTAGGTTTTTATTTCGCGTGAGGCATGCGGAGGGCGTGCGTCAGCACGGTGCGAAGCTCCTCGCCCACACCCTCACCCTTACCCAGAGGGTGGGCGGGTGGGGCGCAGCACCGAAGCGATAGCGCAGCCCGCAGCACGCCGACCTTGCTTGCATGAGTGCAGCGAAACGCAAGCAAGGGCACGCCCAAAAAGAACAAAAAACCGTAAAACTCTAAATATCTTTTTCTCTGTATGCTTCACGCATAAATACCTATTTTATTTGAAATTTAGCTAACCAAATATAATTACCACTATCAGAAGTGCCTGTACCTGCTACCCAAATATATTTTTTATCAGTTTGGACATAACACGCTTTTTCACTTGCCATGTTAGGATATTCCTTTTCCCAAAGTTTTTTACCCTCATCATCAATCAATAAAAGCCAGTAGTACATAGTATTCTGCATTTTAACTTGACTTCCACCTGCAACAAAAATCTTATCTTGTATTTGTGCCATACTGTATAAGTATTCTCCATTCATAGCACCATAAGCCCTTTCGTAGTTTTTCTCTCCTTTTTCATCAATACAAACTATCCAATAATCTGCGTCGCCAAGACTGACCGTAGCTTTACTTCCGCCCGCACCTGAATACGAGAATCCACCTACTAAATATCCTCCCTCATTGAGCGGAATCCCATCATTGAGTGCATCGCCCACTGAACCGCCATAAGAAACATCCCATATTTTATCTCCATTTGCAGTAATTTTGACAATCCAATAGTCCATATCTCCGTAGTTAGGAGATTTTTTTACCTCATTTTCATCCGAACCTGAATCGCCAATGAGTAAAAAATTACCATCTTTACAAGGTACAATAGAGTCAAAAATATCACCTGTAAGGCCGCCATAGCGTTTATCCCATATTTTTTCTCCTTCTTTATTCACTTTTACTAACCAATAGTCAAAATCTCCATAAGTTTCCTGAGATACAAGTCCACTTTTATCGGATTGTGTACGCCCTCCCAAAAGATAACCATCTGAAACTACCTCAATATCTCTTAATTCATCTATACCACTTCCACCGTAGGCTCTTTCCCATAATAATTTACCCTGCATATCAATTTTAATTAGCCAAAAATCCTTGTCGCCAAAACCTTCTTGTTTTTTATCACCCCCTGTATTTTTGCTGGTCGTACCCCCTATTAAAAAACCATTTTCTATGCTAACAATGACGTTGGCGATATCCTCATTAGGACTACCGTATATCTGTTCCCATTGTTTTTTACCTTGTCCATCCACCTTGATAACTGATATATTGCTACCTTCTTTACCTGTGGGACTAGTTTTAGATTTACATGTAGTAACTATAACGGCTCCGCCATCGGGCGTCAGGGTTATACCCCGTGTAGTTTCTGTACGGTCGGGTTGAATTAAACGTTTTTCCCATTGCAAGCTTATATTTTGAGCATAAGCCAACGTAAAAAGTAAACTGTAGATAAGTATTACTTTATTCATTACTAAGCAAATTTACGAAAATTGAGTTACTACTTATGCTTTTACTTGTATTTTTGTTCGCATGTTGGTAAGGCTTAGCGTATTTATTTTTCTATTTTTTAGTTTGTTTTACTTCTCTCATTGTGCCATGCCTAAAAAGTGTAATGAGGGCGGAAAAACAAAAACCTATCTTACCGATGGTAAGCGATTCAAAAGTCTGCTCAAAGAGCGAGATGCCCTTTGTAATGAAACAAATGCCTTAAAAACAGATACGGCTCAAAAAGGTAAAAAAATACGTTCTTTACAGAACGAAATAAAAAATGCACAGCAAGAAAATCAAAACTTGGTACAAAAAAATAAAGACTGTGAAACGCAATTAGCACTTCAAAAACAAGCTTATCAAAAGCTCAATGAACAGTATCAAAATGAAAAGCAAAATCTTCAAAATATGATTGATGCCCAAAAAAATGAACTGAATAAAAAAGGCAAGACCATTCTAGATAAAGATACAGAAATTGCTTATCTACAAAATAAAGGTAAAGAACAAGACTCGGTTATCAAAGCTTTGGAAAAAAAACTCAAAGCAGAGAAAGAAAAAAATGAAATGCTTTCTAAAAATGCACAGCAGTCTATTGCAGAGCGAGATAAAAAGCTGCAAGAGAAAGATAAAGAGTTAGCCGAAAGAGAACGTTTACTTAAAGAAAAAGAGCAAAAGGTAATAGAGCTGCAATCTATTCTAAATCGGCAGGACTCTGTACTCAAAGCCCTGAATACTGTTGTAAAAAATGCTTTGTTAGGTTTTAATAAAGATGAACTTTCTGTAGAAATGAAGAATGGGCGTGTGTACGTCTTGATGAATGATAAATTACTATTCAAATCGGGTAGTGCCACGGTAGAAGCAAAAGGAAAAGAAGCCCTCAAAAAGCTTTCTACGGTGCTGCTCAAAAATCCTGATATTGATATTATGGTAGAAGGTCATACAGATAATCTCCCAATTAAAAATGCGTTGTATAAAGATAATTGGGACTTAAGTACAGCCCGTGCAAACAGCATCGTACGGATATTGAGCGAGGAGTATAAAGTACCTGAAAAGCGTTTAACGGCAGCGGGTAGGGCAGAGTTTATGCCCCGTGCGGATAACTCTACCCCCGAAGGCAGAGCAAAAAACCGTAGAACAGAAATTATTCTCACGCCTAAGTTAGATGAACTGTTCAAATTCATTGAAAAATAAACTTGTATGATACACAAAGAAGGATACAAAACTATTTTGATAGCCACGGTGGTATTATTACTGTTTTACGTAGGAGCTTATGTATTATATTCAGTTCAAAGTATCGTATCTGTAAGTTTAGCCGTAGTAAGTACTGCCGTTTGGTTTTTTATTATTCAGTTTTTTAGAAATCCGAGAGTAAATATTCCCAAGCAAGGTAATATCATTTTATCTCCTGCTAATGGAAAAGTGGTAGTGATAGAAAGAATATCGCACCAAAGCAAGGTGTGGATACAAATTTCTATTTTCATGAGTCCGTTGGATGTACATGTAAATCGCAGTCCTATCAAGGGGATAGTTAAAAAAGTGGAGTATTTCGCAGGCAGGCATATTCCTGCATGGAAACCTAAGGCTTCATTAGAAAATGAGCGCACGTATATAGAAATCCAAAATAAGCAGATTGAGATTGCTGTCAAGCAAATTGCGGGTGCTATGGCACGCAGAATTGTGTGTTATCTCAAACAAAATGATGTTTTAGATGCAGGTCAGGAGATTGGTTTTATTAAGTTTGGTTCGCGTGTAGATGTTCTTATCCCTCCACAAGCGCAAGTACAAGTAACTCTTGACACGCACGTAATAGCAGGAGAAAGTATATTAGCTACTTACGATTGAGGTTTTTGATGAAGTAGGATATAAATATAATTTTTTGGGCGTGTCCTTGCTTGCGTTTCGCTGCGCTCATGCAAGCAAGGTCGGCGTGCTGCGGGCTGCGCTATCGCTTCGGTGCTGCGCACCGTGCTGACGCACGCCCTTCGCATGCCTCACGCAAGAGAACTCTGAAAAAACCATTTCTCTGTATTTTATGCAAAGTTTTAGTTTTTTAAGTGATTGTGCTTCAATCTTAAACAAGGTAAAGACATAATTACACAGGTCATCTGCGTGAGGGATACGCAGCATGCCGTCAGGCAGTGCGTAGCGCAGCGTAGCACCGAAGCGATAGCGTAGTGCAGAGTAGCCCGACCCGAGCGCAAGCGAGGGACACGCCCAAAACTAAAAATTATATCAACAAAACTACACTATTCTGATAAGGGAATTATTCACTAATCACTAACTTGTGTATATTAACTGAACCATTTGCAACAACCTCAACGACGTACATACCCGAGGGCAACATGCTCTTATGCAACCCAACTGTGTATCTACCTTTTACTTGCTCTTCGTTTTCTTTGAGGGTCAGCAGTCTTTTGCCCTGCATATCTATTATGTAAATAGATACTTTGGTGTTTTGATTGAGCGTATAATCAATGAAACTTAAATCTTTCATGGGATTAGGATAGAGTTTAATATCCGTACTATACGCTGGTGACTCGATGCTATTGGATACGCTCAAAGGAGGGAAAGTTATCTCATCTACCCATGCACAATCTTCATGCGCAGAAATAATATAGTCCTTCATGTATACCCATTTAAAGTTGTGTATTCCCGAGGTTGATACATAGTAACTCTTTCTTTGCCAAGGTATTACACCTGACCACTCATTTTTCTTAACACCATCCATATAAAACTGCAAGAAGTCGAAGTACTGCTCCGAGGATACTTTGTAATAAAAAGATAAGCTGTCGGGTGTTTGTACATTAGCAAAAATCTCTAAAATAGAATTTTCGTTATCATCAATATCTCCAGATTCTACGCAATAATCCCCTTGATATGGGTCTTGATTAGTTACAAACCAATTAGCCGCTCCTGATGTACTCCAAGGATATGAAGTTAAGGTGTTTGTTTCAAAGTCCTCTATTTCTACGTTCATGCGTACAGTGTAAGTTTTGGTAAAAGTGTAAGCACCCGCAGTAATAGTGTAATGAAGGGTAGCAAGCGTGTTTCTGGGAGTAGCTGCGGATACATTCACCACAAAATTAGCGTTATACGTTCCCGTAGTGTTCATTATACCCAAAGTAGAAGTCCCTGCTACGACAGTCAAATATGGGCTGGTGGTAGTCAAAGTACCTGTGGCAAGGGTACTAGTGGCATGTCCTATGTTATACGAGGGGATGATGAGTTGTACGTTGTTTTCTCCTGCGTCTAATCGGTGGTTGTTGTTTCCTGTAATGTCGTTAATCGTAATCAAGTGATGTGCATTAAATTTAGGAGCATTTGCAATAATTACAAAAGGGCTGTTCCATACGTTACTAGCGTCATCAGTAATGTTAAGGTTAAAGTTTATAGCAGTTTGGTCAGGAACATTATTGGCAATAGTAATTCCATATACTCCATTTTGCGTAGCGGTTGCGCCTGGGAGTACATCCCCAAAGTTTTGATTAGGTACAGTAACCGTAGCATAAGGACTTGTAGTAGAAAGGATTGTATTAACATTATTTGCAGTAGCGATGCCTACATTTTTGAGGGTCATGTTAAGTTGAATGTTCTCTGCAAAATCTGCGTTTCCATTGTTATTCCCTGTAACAGCATCGTTGATGCTAGAAGCCAAACGGATTACATAAGGTCCTGATGCAGGCTGTACTTTTACAAAACCAAAGTAAGGAGTTTTATTAAAAGCAGTAACGGTAACAAAAATAGTATCGGGTATATTCACGGGTGAGAAAGTTAGGTTTACTGTTCCACCGCTAATAAATCCACTTGCAATTAAATCACCTTGGTATATTAAACCTACTAATGCACCGTTAACAGGACAATTGACCACTAAATTATTTGTGCCTACGGGAGTAGTAGAGATATGGGTTGCAGTTAGGGGTGAAGGACTGTCTGTGTAGTACATTAGAGAAGGGTCGCCAAATACTGTCCATGTGTCGGTCATATCTTCTCCTGCCGTGCCATAGGAGTCGTTCATTTTCATACATCCGTTCATAGCAACGCCTGCAAAAGTGAATTTTTTATTAGTTAGATATTGTTGAGAGAGAATATCGTTCATTTCGTCTTGTCCTTCCATTGGAGGGTTCCAGCTTTGATTAACTGTGGACATTAAAGTGGCTACGGCACCACCATTAGCCTTGCGTAGCCATGCTTCTGCGAAGCAAGTACCCGAGGTAAAATCTCCATTTACGCATGCCACAGAGAAAATGATAGGAAGTTTATTACCATTAGTACTAGCATTCACATCAGTATTAGAATATCCTGTGGTGGCGAAGGATGTAGAGCTTCCGTGTCCTGTGTAATTTATTAAGCTTACTCCTGCATTAACTATAGTAGCTAAGTCAGATGCGGTGGGGTTACCTGCTGCATCTGCGCCGCCTTGTGAGCCATCATATAATTCTGCTACGTTAGTATAAGTGAAACCTAAGAGCTTGGTACGAATATTACGCAAGTGTTGATAGTCATATTCGCCATCATCACCTGGTCCTTCATCAGACGCTATACCTACCGCATTTTTATACCAATTTGCTCCTGTCATGGGGGTTTTCTCGTAAGTAATGATTTTATTCACTTGCACTTGTACTTCGCTAATGGTATTAGCAGATAGCCTACCGATAAATAAGTCAGGGTAGTGGTCTGTACCTACTACGTACGTATAAGCATTATCGGATGCACCTATTGGCATGTTGTAAGCAGGGATTTGAGTATGGTCGCCTACCAAAAGTACAAAGGTTAGACCGTTCAGGTTGTAGTAGTTTTGAATATAGGTTTTGATAGCTGTGGGAGTTGTTCCTACAGTAGAAGATAAAACTAATTCTGTGGGAATACCTTTTTGTTTTTTCCATTGCACTAAGGGCTGAGCGGCACTTACAAAAGCATCGTGGCATATAATTAGCATTTTCCCATAATCATTGACAGGAGTATAAGTGGTTTTGCCTGTATTTAATAAATTGTAATTCAAAAAGTGTCTTTGGTAAGTAAGTTCAAAACTTTGGTCTAGTCGGTGGTTGGGTTTATTGATGAGTGGGTTTTCTCCTCCAATCAAGGATTTGACGCTAATTTTAACGGTCATTTGAGTGTATACACGCAATACACGCGTAACAGGATTATACTGAAAAGGATATAAGACAACAGTTTGTCCCCGATAGTCCCTTAAAATATGTGGTGAACGTAAATCGGTTAATTTGCCTGGGTAGAAAGTATTTTTGTTATATACCTCTCCGTAAAAGTACGGAACGCTATTGGGTGAGATATCTCTTGTAAAATTTCCTTTGGAGGGTGCAACGTCTATATTTAGATAGTCGGTATATTGTGAATGAATAACTTCTGCCTGCATTTCTGCTTGGTCTGGGATGATGATTGACGTAGTATATTTTGGCAAATCTGGTGCACCTTGTTTCAAAATGGGGGTAGCTTGGTCTGCTTGGATAATCACAGCATTTCCTTTGTATGTGATGACAGGTTTTTGAGTAAAATCAGAATTGTACAAGGTCAGTACAGTTTCATTTATAGTAGAGGAGACTAGTTCTATGCGATTTTGTGCTTCAACATTTAAAGAAATAACAAAGAAAACAATTACAAGAACAACAAAATAATGTTTTTTCATAAATACTATGCGGCAATTACACAAAATTAAGAACGTTGTATGACAAATGCAAGTTTTTGTACGGGTTTTGACCCGACTTAGGTAAACATCTGATATATTTTTTATTTTTTATGGTATAGGTATAATCCATCTAATTTCATATTTATTTTCAATTTTTTGGGCGTGTCCTTGCCCACGTTGCGCTGCGCGCAGGTGGGCAAGGTCGGCGTGCTGCGGGCTGACGGTGCTACGCCCCGCCCACCCCCTGGGCAAGAGTGAAAGAGTTTTTGAGGGGCTTCGCACCGTGCTGACGCACGCCCTCCGCATGCCTCACGCAAGCGGCAAGTACACTAATCCCATTTATTTGAAACGTAACTTTGTAAGTACTTGAAAATGAATACTAAACAAAGTAAAAACATGTTTTAACATTGCAAGTACTTCAAAATGAGTACTAAACAAGATAAAACTTGCATATTCAAGGTTAAGGGGTTGTAAAAAGTCCATATATTCAAGGTTTAACCTTGTACACGCTTGAAAATCAAGCCAAAACAAGATAAAACGAACATAATTCAAATAAAGCAAAAAATTTTAACCTTGTAAGTAATTGATAATGAACATTAAACAAAATAAAACAAAGGTATGTATACAAACAAGATAAAAAATCCAAACGCAGCTTGCGTGAGGCATGCGGAGGGTGCGTGAGCAGTGCGAAGCACCGAAGCGATAGCGTAGCCCGTAGCACGCCGACCCGAGCATTAGCGAGGGGCACGCCCAAAAAATTATTTTATTTTTTATTCTTACCTTCGTGTCTTTCTCTTAAAACTTGCTCAATATCCTGTAAAGTAAGCCCCTTAGCCCGCAATAAAACTAAAAAATGATAAAGCAAATCCGCAGCTTCATTTTGGAATAGTAGAGTATCCTTTCCATTGGCTTCTAAAATCAATTCCACAGCTTCCTCGCCCACTTTTTGAGCAACTTTATGTATCCCTTTTTGATACAGTTTGTAGGTATAAGAATCCTTATCCTGCGTGCTTATGCGCTGGTCAATAACAGTTTGCAATTGATACAAAAATCCTGCTCTATAGTCCTCCTCAAAACAACTGACAGTTCCTTTGTGGCAAGTAGGTCCCTGCGGAAGAGCTTTAACTAACAAAGTATCCTGGTCGCAATCAATATACATTTCTTGCATAATCAAAAAATGTCCTGACGTTTCACCCTTAGTCCATAGACGGTTTTTACTTCTACTAAAAAAAGTAACTTTCCTTGTTTCTAACGTTTTTTGATAGGCTTCTGCATTCATATATCCAAGCATAAGCACTTGTTGAGTAAAGGCATGCTGCACAATAGCAGGAATAAGTCCGTTTGCCTTTTCAAAATTAAAATTGGACATAACGCACAGGAATAGAATGTTGTAGTAAATATAACTTTAATTCGGGAATTGAAATGGTTTGATAATGAAAAACACTGGCTGCCAAAGCTGCAGAAACATTTGTTTTTTGAAATACTTCTAAAAAATGTTCTTTTACACCTGCCCCTCCTGAAGCAATAACAGGAATACTTACTTTCTTAGCAACATCGGTAAGCAGCTCAATAGCAAACCCCTTTTTAACACCATCGTGATCAATAGAAGTAAGTAAAATTTCTCCTGCACCTAAATCTTGAACTTTTTTACACCAATCTTCGGTCAGATATGAAGTTTCCACTTTACCCCCTGCAATAAAGACTTTATTAAGTTTGTCTACCCTTTGAGTATCAATGGCTACTACCACACATTGGCTACCAAAACGCTTGGCAATTTCTGTAATTAAATCAGGATTTTTGACCGCAGCAGAATTGATGCTAATTTTATCTGCGCCGCTTTCTATAATAGCAGCCGCATCAGACAATGTACTAATTCCTCCACCTACTGTGAAAGGAATATGAATCTTTTGTGCTACTTTTTTGACCCATTCTAATTGCGTTTTACGATTATCCTGGGTAGCCGTAATATCTAAAAAAACTAATTCATCTGCACCTTGCTCGGCATATTGATAGCCCAACTCTACAGGGTCACCGCTATCTTTGAGTTGCTCAAAATGTACTCCTTTCACTACTCGCCCCGCTTTGACATCTAAGCAAGGTATAATTCTTTTTTTAAGCATAAGACTGTAAAATTTTCAAGTTAATTTTTCCTTCGTATAGGGCTTTGCCTATAATTGCCCCTGTGCAGCCTATTTGCCGCAAGGTTTCTAAATCTTTTTCACTGCTAATTCCCCCACTTGCGATAAAATTAAGTTGAGAGAATTGCTCCATTAAACTTTGATACAAACCTATGGATGCACCTTGTAACATACCATCTTTGCTAATATCCGTGCAAATGACATACTTCACTCCTTTTTCTTGGTAGTATGCCAAAAAATCAAATATGGAAACTTGACTCTGCTCCTGCCAACCTTGAATAGCTACATAGCCGTTTTTAACATCTGCACTCAATATAATTTTTTCATTCCCAAACATACTCAACCATTCTAAAAACAGCTCTGGATGCTTAACCGCTACTGAACCTATAGATACTTGACTTGCTCCGCTTTCTAATACTTTTTTCAAATCCTGATAAGATTTTATGCCTCCACTAAACTCTACTTGTAAAGTAGTTTGTGTGCAAATTTCTTCCAAAACTTTGTAATTGACTACTTGATTGGCTTTAGCTCCGTCTAAATCTACTAAATGAAGATGCTTTAATCCATAACCCTCAAACATTTTAGCTACTTCAACAGGGTTTTGATGATAAATTTTTTTTTGGCTATAATCGCCTTGGGTTAAACGCACACATTTGCCCTCGATAATATCTATAGCAGGTATAATTTTCATAGATTTACGAAGTTTTGAAGAAGTTTTTTACCGTATTCTGCAGATTTTTCAGGATGAAACTGTACGCCCCAAAAATTATCCTTTTGAACCGCACAACAAAAAGGAATGATATACATACAGGTAGCAATGGTATAAGGGTTGCTTTCTACGTAATAGCTATGCACAAAGTAAAAATCTGCATCTTGAGGTATGCCCTTAAAAATAATCTGTTCTTGATAATGTACACTGTTCCAACCTGTATGAGGAATGATACCTTTTGGGGGGAATTTTTTTACTTTGGCAGGAATAATACCTAAACCTAAGGTATTACCTTCTTCGGTATGTTCGCAAAGGAGCTGCATTCCCAAGCAAATACCTAAGAAAGGTTTAGAATACCGCAAAATAAAGTCTGTCAAATCATATTCTTTAATTTTTTGCATAGCATAAGAAGCATTTCCTACGCCTGGGAATATGATTTTGTCCGCTTTTTCAAGCACTTTTTTTTCATGAGAAATAAAAAATTGCACATTTAGAGCTTGTAGCATGTATGCTACTGAAGTAATATTCCCTGCTCCGTAGTCTAAGATACCTATCATAATGCTCCTTTGGTACTAGGTAAAGATTGGTGTTCATTGATTTGAATAGCTTTACTAAGTGCTTTGGCAAATGCCTTGAAAATGCTCTCTATTTTATGGTGTTCGTTTTTACCTTTAGCTTTTACATACAGATTGCATTGTGCATGCAGACAAAAAGACTTAAAAAAATGGTTGAACATTTCCGTAGGCATATCGCCTATTTTTTCTCTTTTGAATTTTGCTTTCCATACCAATTCTGCTCGCCCTCCAAAGTCTATCGACACAGACGCAATACAATCATCCATAGGTAGAGTAAAACCGTACCTTTCAATCCCTTTTTTATTACCTAATGCTTTATTGATTGCTTGTCCTAAGGTAATTGCTACATCCTCAATAGTGTGGTGTTCATCTATGTGTAAATCTCCTTTGGCTTGAATAGTTAGGTCTACTAATCCGTGGCGAGGTATTTGAGATAAAAGGTGGTCAAAAAAGCCAATACCTGTGTTTATATTTGTCTTTCCTGTACCTTCTAACGCAATTTCTACGAACACATCTGTTTCTTGGGTAGTACGACGAACTTGAGCGCTGCGCTGCACAGCGCGTAAAAAATAATAAATTTCTCGCCAAGAAGTAGTAACTAACACTGCATCAGGGCATTCCATAGTGTTGAGTAAAATGGCTTTAGCACCTAAATTTTTAGCTAATTGAACATCGGTCAGTCTATCGCCGATAACGAAAGAATTTGCTAAATCATACTCTTGGGAAAAATAGGAGGTGAGCATGCCTGTACCTGGTTTACGCGTGGGGGCATTTTCGTGTTCAAAAGTTCTATCTATATGTACAGAAGCAAAGTGAATACCCTCATTCTCAAAAGCTTTGAGCATTTTATTATGAGGTAGCCAAAAGTTGGCTTCGGGAAAACTTTCTGTTCCCAATCCATCTTGATTAGTTACGATTACTAATTCATAATCCATTTCTTGGGCAATTTTTGATAAATACTGGAACACCCCTGGATAAAACTCTAATTTTTCCAAGCTATCCACTTGTCTATCGGGCAGAGGTTCAACAATCAATGTACCGTCACGGTCTATAAAAAGAACTTTCTTTTTCATATTTTTAATGATTTGCATGTTTTTTATGTTAAGTTCATAATTTTGTTTTTGGGCGTGCCCCTCGCTGCGCTTCGGGTCGGTGCATTCCGCACTTCGCTTGTGCTGCGGTGCTTCACTTCGTTACGCACTGCCTGACGGCATGCTCCATGCCCCTCACGCAGCTGCTTTTTGATGTTTTACATGGTTTATATACATCGTTTTGCTTTAATTCGTTTAGTATTCATTATCAGATATTTACAAGATTAAACCTTGAATAGGTGGGCTAAGTGCACAAGCAGCATTATTTGCGTGAGGCATGCGGAGGGTGGGCGTTAGCCCAGTGCGGAGCGAAGCGTAGCACCGAAGCGAAAGCGTAGCCCGTAGCACGCCGACCTTGTGGGCATGAGCGCAGCGGAACGCCCACAAGGACACGCCCAAAATAAATAAAAAATTATCCTTTATCCTCATTTTCTATTTGGCTAAGTTGATACAAAAGTAATTCTATCTCCTTTTTTGTACCTACCGTGATACGCAATGTATTAGGTACTTGACTGTGCCTATTTCTGACTACTATCGGAACAGATAACAAACGCTCATATATTTTATGCGCATCTGAAACCTGCACTAATACGAAATTAGCTTCCGAAGGAAATATACGCTCTACAAACTTAAACTTACGAAGCTTTTGAGATAAATACGCCCTGCGCTTGCGAATTTTTTCAATACGTCTATGAACCTTATCAGGATTAGAGAGAGCTTTAATAGCCACCTTTTGATTAAGACTGCTCACATTGTAAGGATATTTCACTTTGTTCATGTATTGAATGGCAACAGGATGCGCAAATGCCATACCTATCCTTAACCCTGCCAAGCCCCACGCTTTACTTAACGTTTGAGTGATGACTAAATTAGGATGCGAATCAATGTACCTTATATTAGAATGCTCTTGAACTGTAAAATCAATGTATGCTTCATCTATCACAACTATACCTTTGAATATCTGTAAAAATTGGTCAATACGCTCAATGATATTACCTGTGGGATTATTGGGACTGCAAATAATTGCCATTTTAGGATTTTTTTCTTGTAGAAAAGCTTCAATTGCAGTTATGTCCAAATCAAAGTGCTGCGTAAGCGGAATTTTGTGCGTTTCTACGTGATGTATGTTAGCCAATACTTCGTATATCCCGTACGTAGGTGGGAATATCAATATGCTATCTTGTTGTGGTTCTAAAAATACGCGCATCAATACATCCAATACCTCATCACTACCGTTTCCAATAAAAATTTGTGGTAGTGGAACCTTTTTGTATTCGGATAAACATTTTTTGAGTTCAACTTGGTAAGGATCAGGATAACGATTGTACTTGCCATACGGACTTTCATTAGCATCTAAAAATATAGCATTTCGTGCATAGAACTCACTCCTTGCACTAGAATATGCGACTAAATTTTTGATATTCGGTCGGATAAAATCTTCTATGTTCATGATTTTTTTGGGGTATGATTCAATCTTAAAGTTACAGCATTTTTATGGGCTAATAGGGATTCATGTTCAGCCATTACTTCCAAAGTAGTTCCTAATTTGAGTAAGCCTTTTTTAGATATACGCTGAAAGGTAATTTTTTTAACAAAGCTATCCAAAGATACGCCGCTATATGCTTTGGCAAAACCTGCAGTAGGCAAAGTATGATTAGTGCCACTGGCATAATCCCCTGCGGTTTCACAACTATATTGACCTAAAAATACTGAACCTGCATTATGAACATGAGCAATCCATTTTTTGTAGTTTTTAAGATTGAGAATAAGGTGTTCAGGTGCATATTCATTAGCAAATTCAAAGCAGGTTTCTAAGGTATTGAAATAAATAAAAAAACTGTTATTGAGAGCTTGTTCGGTTATAGCATAGCGGGGCAAATATTGCAATTGTTTTTGTATATGCTGTTGAACTTTATCCAGTAAAGGTAAGTGGTTAGTCAGTAGAACAACTTGGCTATCAGTACCGTGTTCAGCTTGGGAGAGTAAATCAGCGGCTACAAATTCAGCTTGAGCATATTTATCGGCTATGATTAGTACTTCACTTGGTCCTGCGGGCATATCAATAGCTGTACCTTGCTCTTGAGCATATTTTTTAGCCGCAGTAACGTACTGGTTGCCAGGTCCGAATATTTTATACACTTTAGGTACGGTTTCTGTGCCTACGGACATAGCAGCAATAGCTTGGATACCACCTATTTTGTATATGCGGGTTATTCCTGTACGAGCTGCGCTGTATAGAATAGCAGAGTCAATTTTTCCACTTTTATTTGGAGGTGAGCAAAGTATAATTTCTTGACAACCTGCAATTTGAGCAGGGATACCTAACATTAAAACGGTTGAAAAAAGTGGCGCGCTGCCACCTGGAATGTATATTCCTACTTTTTGAATAGGGCGGCTTTCACGCCAACACTCTACTCCTTTGACCGTTTCAATTACTTTTTTTCTTTCCTTTTGAGAAAAATGAAAAGTGTATATGTTCTCATAAGCTTGTTCAATAGCTTTTTTAAGAGTAGTAGGTATCTGTTCAAAGGCACTTTTTATCTCCTCTTCACTCACTTGAAAATTAGACAGAGAAGCACCATCAAATTGGTGGGTATACCGCTCAATGGCTACATCACCTTCATTTTGTACAGATAAAAATACCTCCTGTACCAACGACTGAAGAGATTGTGCCCCTATTTGAGGTCTTTGAATAAGAAAATTCCATTCGTTTCGTTTCGGTTCAATAAAAAATTTTATTTTGTTCATATTAAATTACCATTTTTTCAATAGAACACACTAAAATCCCTTGTGCGCCTAAGGCTTTTAGTTGGTCAATAATATCCCAAAATTGATCTTCTTTGACCACAGAGTGTAAGCTACTCCAACCAGTTTCAGCTAAAGGCAGGATAGTAGGGCTTTTAATCCCTGGTAAAATTTTAATGATATTAGGCAGAGCTTCATTAGGCGCATTGAGCAAAATATATTTATTTTCAGAAGCATTTTTTACTGCTTTAATTCGAAATACAAATTTATCTAGGATATTTTGCTTATCTGTGGCTAAATATGTATTTTTGACTAAAACCGCTTCACTTTTAAGTACAGTATACACTTCCTTTAAGCCATTCATCAATAGAGTACTACCTGTACTGACAATATCAAAAATGGCATCTGCTAATCCCATTCGAGGCGCTATTTCTACACTTCCGCCAATTTTCTCAATTTCAACGGGTATCCCTTGGGAATCAAAAAAATTTTTTAATGTATTCGGATAGCTGGTAGCTATACGTTTATGCTCAAAATAGGCTAATCCCGTATAGTCTGCGTCTTTAGGGATAGCTAAGCAAAGTCTGCACTGGGCAAAACCAAGATATTCTACGACTTCTACATTTTTATCTTGCTCTACGACTTCATTCCAACCTACAATCCCAATATCTGCTACGCCCTGTTCTACGTACTGAGGAATATCATCATCACGTAAGTATAGTATTTCTAATGGAAAATTACTTGCAGAGGAGTAGAGTTTTCTATCCTCGTTTGGTATTTTAATGCCACATTCTTTGAGCAATTGAAAAGACCTTTCACTCAATCGCCCACTTTTTTGAACGGCTAGTTTGAGTACCTGCATAGCTTCATCTTATCAAAATAAAAAACCGCTACAAAGTTATCTTCATAGCGGGTGCGGATAAAAATATGCATAGTAAATACACTCACGCACACCGCATTTTCACGGAGTGATGATGTATGTGTACATGAGTATAAGCACGTAGCATACTTTTATCTTATTTGGCCACAAACATAGAAACATTTTTTTAATCAGCAAAATGTATTTCACAAAATTTTGGAAAAGTAACCTCTGAGATAGAATAAATTGCAAAACAATTTTGTTTTTTTGGGCGTGTCCCTTCGCTTGCGCTCGGGTCGGACTACTCCGCACTACGCTATCGCTTCGGTGCTGCGCTCACGCTCCGCACTGCCTAACGGCATGCTGCATATCCCTCACGCAGTTTAACCCTGTATTTTGAGTTTTTACTTTTTTTTATACAATGTTTTACTTTACCTTATTTCTAAAATGAGGTAAAAAACAAGACATTTTTACTTTATTTTTGACTTATCATCAATTATTTACAAGGTTAAAACTTGTAGTAGGTGAGTTTAGCTATTTGCAGTGTTCTTCGCGTGAGGCATGCGGAGGGTGCGTGAGCAGTGCGAAGCACCGAAGCGATAGCGTAGCCCGTAGCACGCCGACCCGAGCGCAGCGAGGGACACGCCCAAAATAAAATCCTATCGCATTCGTAAAAAATCCTTTACTGAACTCAATAAACACACATAACTCTTTTTTACATTTATACTATACCTGTTTCTACAGAGTCAATTAAACTCAAAACCTATGTCTTTTCGGTAATACTTATTTTCAAATTGAACTCTAGCTGCGCCTTTTAGAGCCTTAGATTTTGCTTCACTTAAACTATCTGCTTGAGCTACTATACTCATAACTCGCCCTCCTGCACTTACTAATTGCCCATCTTGCCACTTTGTCCCTGCATGATATACTACATACTCTTCCGTAGAAGGATAGTCTGTAATAATTTTGCCCGTTTCAAACTGTTCAGGATAGCCTTGACTGGCTAATACTATGCTTACCGCATGTACTTTTTTTATTTTTATCCTACATTCATGTAAATTTTGCTTACGGATATGTTCAAAAATTTCTATCCAATCATTTTCTATACGTTGCAAAATAACTTGTGCTTCAGGATCGCCAAAACGGCAGTTAAATTCCACCACCTTAGGACGACCATTGACGTTCATTAAACCTATAAACAAAACCCCTACATACTCAATACCTTCCTGTATTAAACCTTGTATAGTAGGTTGTACAATTTCTGTTTCTACTTTTTTCATGAACGCTTCATTTGCAAAAGGTACAGGACTTATCGCGCCCATTCCACCTGTATTCAAACCTTTATCTTTCTCTCCAATTCGTTTATAGTCTTTGGCTTCGGGCAAAATAGCATAGTGTTTTCCATCACATAATACAAACGTTGAAAGCTCAATACCTTGCATAAACTCTTCTATAACTACAGTATGCCCAGCTTTGCCAAATTTATCCTGTTGCATCATGGATAAAAGAGCTTCTTTGGCATCTGAACGTGTTTGTGCGATAATTACGCCTTTACCTGCTGCTAAGCCATCTGCTTTGAGAACAACAGGCAAGGTATGGGTTTTAATGTGTTCCAAAGCTTCTTGTATTTCTGTTTTATGAAATACTTTGTACGATGCCGTAGGAATTTGGTATTTTGTTAAAAAAAATTTAGTAAAAGATTTACTCGCTTCTAGCCGTGCTGCGCGGGCATTAGGACCTATGACAAAAGTGTTTTCTCCTTCAAAAATATCTGCTATTCCTTGTACTAAGGGCGCTTCGGGACCTACTATCAAAAAGTCAATGTTTTTTTCTCTACAAAAAGATTTTATACATTCAAAGTCATTAGCTGAAATATCAGAAACACACTCTATTTTCATTATTGACATGCCTGGGTTACCTGGAATGGCATAAACTTTTTCGCATTTTGGGCTTTTCTCAATAGCATGTGCCAGAGCATGTTCTCTCGCTCCGGAACCTAAGACTGCTACTTTCATCTTGCAAAGGTAAAATTTTATAAAGCAAGTGCAACGATGTAAAAAGTCTTTGTAGAGAAATAAAATTGATTTTTAGGATTTTATATAGGTCTAAAAAATAATTTTACTTTTTTGGGCGTGTCCCTTCGCTTGCGCTCGGGTCGGTGCATTGCGCACTGCGCTGTCGCTACGGTGCTTCACTTCGTTACGCACAGGGCTTACGCCCTTGCTCCATGCCCCTCACGCAAACCACTTCATAGTGTCCAAAATACATTTCAAAAAACACCTCAAACATATTTTTATGCTACAACAGCAAGTCTTTCGTCTGGGTTTTTCCATATTGTAAAAAATAAATCATTGTTTTTCAGCAAAATACCTCATTCATTCAAACTTTTTCTGACAAAAACTTGACTTGCATCTTTTTTTTTCTTGTTTTACTGTCGCTTTGCGCAGAGCGATAATTTAATTCATTCAGTGTTCAACTTTAATTTCAAATGACAATGAGAAAACTTATTTCGTTCAGTATAGCTGTAATGCTGCTGGCTATGGGCACAGCCTTTGTGGCTTGCCAAAAAACCAACGTAGAAACCGCACCTAAAACGGTGAAAAATGAGGTGAAAAATAATATGAGACACACCGGGGGATTTATCAGACAAGAGACATACAGCAATAATGAGTTTATTGGCTGCCCCAATAATGGACAAAACTGCTTCTGGCCTCCTATAGAAATCTGCGGTAATTGTACTTCTCATATTCCTGTGTTAGAAGAAGTTTTCCATGTCGTGGAAAACGGCAACACCACAGAAATTGTCGGAATATTTGTTTTATATCGCGAGGTTCTATCTGAATACTATCATAAAGAGTACATAGATGGTGTCATTGACAGAACTTATACGCCAAGTTATTCGTTCTACAGCAATGCTCACTATTTAAGATTTAAGCAAAATCAAGAAACTATCGCAATTTATCCACTTGTACTGCCTTCATAGTGAATAAGCACATATACATCATCATGCTGATTTTATGCACCCTGTCAATGCATCTGACGGGGTGCAAACTTTCATCAGCACCCTTTAAGAAAATAAAAAGTCTGTCCATTACTCTTCCATACGCCCCAGAGGGATACAACATTTATATTCACAGGGACAGTGTGTATCTATACACCTATAACTACAACACCTACAAACAGTTAAACATATATAATGAACAAGGCAGACAGATATTTGAAATTAATTTAAAGCACTTGTTTTTACCGTATGGTTTGCAGTTTGTGTCCATAAATAAACATGACAGTATTTATGTTCTTGCAACAGAAACAAATGTTTTGTATCTGATAAACTATAAAAATGAGGTGAAAAAGAAAATTCGCTTGGATAGTTTACTTAAAAAACATCTCTCCCTCACTTATCCATTTAGAATGTATGGATATACCCGTCAACAAATTTTATATAGAGGTGGTCTCATGCTCAGAATAGCACATGATAAACCGATAAAAGAGAGTGACAGTATATTTAAGAATCAAATTCAGTATAATCAAAACAATATCTCATTACCTTCATTTGCATATATTTGTGACGTTCTAGGCAATAATACAAAAGTTATGGTAGAAAATCCTACACTAATGAGTAAATTCATGAAAGAAAATGAATACTTTCCGATACTTGTAAATCACTCTGTACTTAACGATACTCTATATTTCTACGCTACTTTTTATGGTAAAATTGTAAGATATAATCTTAACGAACTACAATATACCGATGAAATACAAATTCACTCAGAGCATACAAAATTAGACTATACTGTACCTGTTATTACAGAAGCAAATGTCAATAAGGTATTCCAAAACACAGGTTTTAAGATAAGTCGTTTGGGAAGTATTGTCAGTATAGGACTGAATTCAAAAAAGAACTGTTTTTATGTATATGTTTCTCATCAGCACTCACAATATAACGATTATGCAGAGTATAAAGAGTTTGCTAACACAAACGAAAAAAAAGGTTCAGTTTTGGTTTTTGATAAAAAATGGAAAAAAACAGCAGAGTATATGATACCTGACACTGAAAAAAATGTCTTTTTTTTGGAAGATGGTAGTTTTATTACCCAGTCCAAAACCAAAAATCCCCGTAATATTACACTTAACTTTTATCAATGGACGGAATAATGAAAAAATGTCTTATTTTATTGGTATCAGGCATGTTTTACCTCATTTCATGCTGGCAAAAACAAGCTAAAAAAGACCTGCAAAGCTATTTCAGGGAAGAATTCAGGGTTGAGTTATCTGCGCAGGTACACACGCTTGTAGTATTGGACGAAGTGGGGTGCAAGGGGTGTAATGTCAGTTTATCCAACTGGATACAGAAAAAAGCCCTTAACCATGAAAAGATATGGGTACTGGTTACGGCTACGGGGGCGCACATAGATATATCCCCGTACCTGAACGTAAAATACAGAAATGTATTTGTAGAGCAGAATATAGGCACGTTCCGGGAGTTAAAGCTGTGCGGTTCGTCAGGAATTATACTGCTTTCACAGGGTAGAGTAGAAAAAGTAGAATGTCTTTCTGCGCAGGAATTGGAAAAACAGTTTGCTTTGCTGGAAAACAGAATTAAATAAAATGCACTGTTTTTTGTATCTTTGCGGGTGCAAAATACATAACATGCTATGAGTAAAATAAGTATAGCTTTAACAGACGAATTAGCCAAAAAGGCAAAGGAGTATGCGCGAAAAAAACAAACCACTATATCATTTCTGATAGAAAACTATCTTAAAATGCTTATAGAACAGGATAAAAACAGTACTGAAGAAAAAACTGAGGTAGAAATAACCCCTATCGTCAAATCCCTGAAAGGAGCATTTTCATATTCTGAATGCAAAGATGACGGTAAAGAATTAAGTCTGGAATTAACCAAAAAATACCTGTGAAAATCCTTATTGATACGGACGTTTTACTTGACTTGCTGTTGGACAGAAAACCTTTTTCCGAAAATGCGGCAAAAGTTTTAAGTCTTTGTGAAAAAAATAAAATACAGGGTTTTGTTACTGCGGTTACCATAAACAACCTATATTACATTTTAAGAAAAAGTACTTCACATAAAGATATACTTACCGCCATAGAAAAACTCCTCCTAATTGTTGACATTCCTGTTACGGATAAGTTATGTATTGAACGCGCTCTAAAATCAGGCTTTAAAGATTTTGAAGATGCTATACAGAATTGTACAGCGGATTGTCATTTGATACAAACTATTATTACACGTAATACAAAAGATTATAAGAAAAGCCGTTTGAATGTTCTGACACCTGACAGATTTTTGGAAACAATATAATAAATCATTGTTTTTCAGCAAAATATCTCGTTTGTTCAAAATTTTTCTGACAAAAACTTGACTTGCATCTTTTTTTTGTTTTGCTGTCACTTTGTGCAGAGCGACAATCTAGTTCATTCAATGTTCCAATATGAGTAACATTTTTTGGGCGTGTCCCTTCGCTTGCGCTCGGGTCGGGCTACTCCGCACTACGCTATCGCTTCGGTGCTGCGCTCACGCTCCGCACTGCCTAACGGCATGCTGCATATCCCTCAC
>JANWVE010000109.1 GCA_025057675.1 Bacteroidia bacterium | reverse complement strand
CAAGTGTGAGAGTGTGGGCGAGGGGCTTCGCACCAAGCCTGACGGCTTGCCCTCCGCATGCCTCACGCAAGAACCTTGGTAGGTCAGCAGATGCTATTTATTCAAAGTTTTACTCTGTAAGTGCCTGAAAATGAATACTAAACAAGATAAAAATATATTTTGACATTGTAAATTATTGAAAATCAATTGAAAATAAAGTAAAATCTTGGGAATCAGGGTTAAAGGGTTGCAAAAAGTCCATCCATTCAAGGTTTAATCTTGTATATACTTGAAAATGAATGTAAAACAAGGTAAAATAACCTCACTTGAAATAAGGTAAAAAATTTTAACCTTGCAAGCAGTTGATAACCCATGTTAAACAAGGTAAAGCTAATGTATGTTTAAAAATCAGGTAAAACATCAAAATACAGCTTGCGTGAGGGGCATGGAGCATGCCATTGGCAGTGCGTAGCGTTAGCGAAGCACCGAAGCGAAGCGTAGTGCGGAATGCCCCGACCCGAGCGCAGCGAGGGACACGCCCAAAATAAAAATAAATTACAAAAAGGACTCTGCCTGCGTATATTATATAATGTGTTCAAGCATATAAGTCTACGTGAAAGTATTAAGCCAAAATAGAGAACAAATTGTATCGAGAGAGTGAAGAGTATCCTGACAATAGTAGACCTTATTATCACTATCCTACCTTTGCTATTGACTTTGAGACAAAAAGAAAATGAGAAAGATGAGTATAATCGGGGTTTGAACTATAAAGGCAAAGAAGACTTTTGGTGCATTAAAAGAGAGTATTCAAGAGGGCATCAAAAAGCACCTACCAAACTACCTGCCGAGTTAATAAACAAAATACTGATGTATTCAAGTAAAGAGGGTAATCTGATATTAGATCCATTCTTGGGTTCGGGGCAAATAGCCGAGGTTAGTAAAATACTCAATAGGCATTATATTGGATTTGAGATTATGGAGGAGTGCTACAGTATTGCTTTTATGCGGCTGGATAAAACAAGTGTAAAATAAAACAAGATATTTTAAGAGGATTATAGAATGAAAAACCTACTTTCCCGACAAATGATATCTCACGCCAACAGAACCCTGTAACCATACACTTGGGGTATCCACTAACTCTAAAAACAGATTGATATCTCCCATAATAGAGATAGGTAGATCCTCAAATTTATATTCTAAGCCGATAGTTCCATCAATTCCCAGGTCAATATCTGTTACGCGTTCGCCAGTTACATAAATCCATCCAGAGTTTGGTGCAGATTTATATCTGTAGTCATACCGATATGTTTGACTACGAAACTGTAATCCACCTCCTGCATACCAAGCCAGTCCTTCGGTATCTTCGCCTGCAAAGCTGCTGATAGGATTTTGTAAATAAAAGTGTAATTGTATAGTCATAGGCATAGAGCGGCGATAAGCTAAGTATTGTATTTCATGATAACCGTACTTTTTACCTTTGTACCAATCGTAAAAGTATTTTTCATGTGGGCGGCTGTAAAACATGTAGGTTCTACCTACATTTATTTCAATGGCGGTCTTTCCCATAAATTTTTTAGTTGTAAATCCTGTGGGGTCCCCCAAGCGTAGACCCAATGCCCAATCATTTTGAGCTTGCGAACACGAGAAAATAGTTACAAAAACAGTAATAATGACATGCCTCATATGTTCTGCAAAATTAAAAAAATTAGTCTTTAATCAATACAGGGTTGAAAGTAGAAAGTAGTTTTCAAAGATTAAGTTTTAATTTTTTTAGGTGTACCCTTACTCGTACGGGCGCAGCGAAGTGCGCACAAGGGGTGTGCCACCTATGAAATGCCTAGACCCGAGTATAGCGAAACGTACACGCTCAAAAATAAATCTAATCCATAAAATAAAATGATTTATACCACTTTATTTATATTAAAATAATTTTATTTTTGCGCGTGTCCCTTCGCTGCGCTTCGGGTCGGGCTACTGCGCACTACGCTCACGCTCGGTGCTTCGCTGCGCTTCGCACTGCCTGACGGCATGCTCCGTATCCCTCACGCAAGCGGTATTTCCATGTTTTACCTTGTTTGTATACACATCCTTATTTTATCTTGTTTTATGTTGATTATCAAATACTTACAAAGTTAAGTTTTTTACTTTGTTTGAGTTACTGTTCATTTACCTTATTTTATATTGATTTTCAAGCACATACAAGGTTAAAACTTGAACAAATATACCTTATATGCCCCTTAACCCTGAGTAATAAAGTTTTACTTTATTTATATGTGATTTTCAAGTACTTACAGGATTAAAATATGTTTTTACCTTGTTCAGAATTCATTTTCAAACACTTACAAGGTTACGTTTAAATAAATGGGATTAGTGGACTTGCTGCTTGCGTGAGGCATGCGGAGGGTGCGTGAGCAGTGCGGAGCGCAGCGCAGCACCGAAGCAAAAGCGCAGCCCGCAGCACGCCGACCTTGCCCACACAAGCGAAAGCGAAGTGTAGGCAAGGGCACGCCCAAAAAAATTATTAAATATCTCCCCACTAACTCAACTGCTCAACAATAGATTTTTTAATAGCAAAAAACCCTATTCCTTTGATTAGCTGACAGTTATATTGATGTACATAAATTTTTTGGGTTAGGTACAACATACCTTGTAACTTTGTAACAATCTTTACAAATATGAACTTAAAACAAATTCTCTTGCAAAAAATTCAGCAGCGTGGGGGCTGGGTTAATACACATGCCCATTTTGACCGTGCTTATACATTAGATAAAGACTCTTTTAAGTTAGTTTACTCGCCCTTACGGCAAAAATGGGATATTGTAGACAAAGTAAAACGAGAGTCTACCGTAGAACAGATTTATACACGCATGGTCAAAGCGACAGAACACATGCTCAATCAAGGCGTTCAAGCCATTGGTACGTTTATAGATGTAGATGACGTTATCCGAGATAAATCTATCAAAGCTGCACAAATGCTCAAAGATAACTACGGTAAAGAAGTAAAAATTAAATTTATGAACCAAACTCTCAAAGGCGTGCTCAATAAAGAAGCCCGAGAATGGTTTGATATAGGGGCTGAATTTGTGGATATCATCGGAGGATTGCCCGGTAAGGACGCAGGAAAAGAAGCAGAACACTTAGACGTATTATTAGAAACAGGTAAAAGATTGGGTAAAATGGTTCATGTACACGTAGACCAACTTAATACCGATGAAGAGAAAGAAACCGAACTATTAGCTCGCAAAACTATTGAACACGGTATGCAAGGGCGTGTAGCCGCCGTACATTGTATTTCAGTTGCTGCACATCCCAAAGCATACAGAGAACAAGTATATCAACTTTTACGTGAAGCGCAGATTATTGTCATTGCTTGTCCTATCGCTTGGATTGATCACCCACGTACAGAGCGTTTAAGTCCTACTCACAGTGCAGTTACACCCGTAGATGAACTTATTCCTGCTGGTATACGCGTAGCCTTAGGCGTAGATAACATTTGTGATGTGTACAAACCCTTCGCCGATGGAGATATGTGGATGGAACTCAAATTATTATTAGAGTCCTGCAAATTATACGATTTAGACGCACTTGCCGACATTGCTACTACTAATGGACTAAGGGCATTGGACATCACTGTCTAAATTGCAATTTGATTAACTTTAATGGTATCTTATCCTGTAATTACCTTAAAACCCGGTAAAGAAAAGTCTGTACTACAAGGTCATTTGTGGATATTTTCAGGTGCGGTACATAGCAAACCTGATGAACTTACCGAAGGAGATATAGTGCAAGTCCATTCGGCTAATGGTCAATTTTTAGGTGTAGGACATTACTATCCGGGTAGTATAATGATACGTATGCTAACTTCTAAGCCACAATACATAAATCTCTCTTTTTGGCAAGAGAAAATACATCAAGCTTATAGAGTTAGAAAGTACTTAGGAATAGTAGATAAGCCAAATACTAATGCTTATCGCTTAATACATGCCGAGGGAGATAATATACCTGGCTTAATTGTAGATGTATATGCTAATAACATTGTTTTGCAAATACAATTAAAAGGTACGGCAAAACACACGTCAGATATTGTAGAGGTTTTGAGGAATATCTATCCTGATGTAGAAAGCATATATGTCATGTATTCGTATGAAGAGGGTAAAAATGAATATTTACTTGGACAAACAAAACAGGATAAAACTATCATTCAAGAAAATGGGCATCTTTTTTATGTAGATTGGGAAAATGGACAAAAAACAGGCTTTTTTATTGACCAAAGAGAGAATCGTAAGTGGATAGCGGAATATTGCCAAAATAAAAATGTATTAAATGCGTTTTCTTACAGTGGAGCATTTTCTGTGTATGCTTTACGGGCAGGTGCGAACTTAGTTCATTCAGTAGATAGTGCTAAAAAAGCTATAACAACATGCGAAGCTAATATTGAACTCAATTTTGGTAAAACAGATAAACATCAAGCAGTTCTAGCAGATTGTTTTGATTATCTCAAAACCATAGATGACCAATATGATGTAATTATTCTTGACCCACCTGCTTTTGCTAAGCATCTCCATTCTGTTAAAAAAGCTTGTATGGGCTATAAGCAAATCAATTTGCAGGCTATGCGGCGTATTCGCAAAGAAGGGATATTAGCCACGTTCTCTTGCTCACAAGTTATTGATAAAGAATTATTTAGAAAAATTATTTTTAGTGCTGCTGTTGATTCAGGTAGAAAGGTACAAATTATACACCAATGTACGCAGCCTGCGGATCATCCTGTAAATATCTATCATCCTGAAAGCGAATATCTTAAAGGGTTGATACTTTATGTTGAGTAGAAAATGTTTTTTTGGGCGTGTCCTTGTGGGCGTTACGCTGCGCGTATGCCCACAAGGTCGGCGTGCTACGGGCTAACGGTGCTGCGCCCCCACCCGCCCACCCCCTGGGCAGGGGGTTGAAAGTGTATGCGAGGGGACTTCGCACCAAGCCTGACGGCTTGCCCTCCGCATGCCTCACGCAAGCGGCAAGTATGCTAAGCTCATTTATTGAAGACTTAACCTTGTAAGTGTCTCAAAATCAATCTTAAACAAGATAAAAATATACTTTAACTTTGTAAATGCTTGAAAACCAATTCAAAATAAAGTAAAGGATGATGGTTCAGGGTTAAAGTGTAGTAAGAAGTCTGTATATTCAAGGTTTAACCTTGTAAGTACTTGAAAATCAATACAAAGCAAGGTAAAATAACAACATTTGAAACGAGGTAAAAAATTTTTAATCTTGTAAGTATTTCATAATCAAGGTTAAACAAAGTAAAGCAAATGTATGTATACAAACAAGGTAAAACATCCAAATACTATTTGCGTGAGGCATGCGGAGGGTGCGTGAGCAGTGCGCAGCGCAGCGAAGCACCGAAGCGATAGCGCAGCCCGTAGCACGCCGACCCGAAGCGCAGCGAGGGACACGCCCAAAAATAAATCCACCTAATACAATAAAGTCAAGATCTTATTGTGTTAAGAATAAAAAATTCTATTTCAAACAAAAAACCCGTTGATGTGGTCATCAGAACGGGTTCAAGCTCATGAATTTTACTGTTTTTTGTTATTCAGTGGTTACTTCGGTAGGAGTATTATTGACTGTATTGTTTTCTTGTTCTTTTTCTTTATCCATTTTTCTCTCGTTGTATCCTTCGATAATTGCGTCTACGAGAGTAGAAGTAATAATATGGATAGATTTAGCAGCGTCATCATTAGCGGGTATAATATAATCCACCAGGGTTGGGTTACTATTGGTATCTACCATGCCAATGACAGGAATTCCTAATTTCCTTGCTTCTTTTACGGCAATATGCTCTTTTTTAATATCTACTACAAAAATAGCTGCGGGTAGGCGTGCCATGTCCACTACTCCTGATAAAACTTTGGCAATTTTATCCTTTTTACGGGCTACCATTAAGCGTTCTTTTTTGTTGAGTTTATTATAGTTCTCCTCGTCAGCCATAAGTTTTTCTAGTCCGTGCATCTTTTTAATAGATTTGCGGACAGTGGCGTAATTAGTAAGCATACCGCCTAGCCACCGCTCAGTTACGTAGGGCATGTTACAACGACTAACTTCTTGCGCTACAATATCTTTAGCTTGTTTTTTTGTAGCTACAAAAAGAATTTTTTTGCCTGTGCGGGCTAATTGTTTGACTAACTCGCAGGCTTCTTGTAGCATTACTTGGGTTTTGTTCAAATCTATGATGTGTATGCCATTTCGTTCCATAAAAATGTAAGGTTTCATTTTGGGGTCCCACTTGCGAGTAAGGTGTCCAAAATGTACGCCTGCATCCAATAATTGCTCGTATGTTGGGATATTCATGTTTTTTCTCCTCCTTTTGATTAACGTTTAGAAAATTGAAATCTTTTGCGAGCTTTTTTGCGCCCTGGTTTTTTACGCTCTACCATGCGAGAGTCTCGGGTGAGTAGCCCTGCTTGTTTTAGGACAGCACGATGTTCAGGTTCTACTTGGCATAAAGCACGAGCAATACCTAAGCGAGCTGCTTCTGCTTGTCCGCTAATACCCCCTCCCCGTATATTCATTTGTATATCAAAGTTTGAGGTTGTATTAGTGAGAGTTAGAGGTTGTCTAACGATGATTTGCAAAGTAGCTAATGGAAAATAGTCTTCAAATTTTCTTCCATTAACAGTAATTATACCTGAACCAGGCTTGACCCAGACCCGTGCCACTGCGGTTTTACGTCTTCCTACTGCATTTTTTTTATCTTCTTTAATTTTTACCATGCTACCTCCTTATTTTTTGATACTTGTAACGGTTAATTTTTCAGGTTTTTGTGCTTCATGGGGATGGGTTGCACCAGCATAGATGAACAAGCGATTTTTTAGCTTTTCCCCTAATTTAGTTTTAGGCAGCATACCATAAATTGCATGTTCTAAAACGCGTGTAGGATGGGTTTTAAGCAGTTTAGATACAGGCGTGAAACGCTGTCCGCCAGGGTAACCCGTGTAACGGATGTACTCTTTTTTTATTAGTTTTTTGCCTGTCAAGCGAACTTTGTCTGCATTGATGACTATCACATTGTCACCGCAGTCTACGTGTGGGGTGTACATAGGCTTATGCTTGCCACGTAAGATGTACGCTATACGTGCCGCTAAGCGCCCCACGATTTCGGCTTCTGCGTCTACGACCCACCATTTACGTTGGATAGTATTCTCATTTACCTTATCCTTCGTGTTGGCGTTAGCCGAAACAGTTTTAAAACTTAACGTATCCATTTGATTATAGTAAAAAAGGACTGCAAAATTACATTATCTGCTTGAAATATCAAAACTAATTTGAGATAAATTCGCACAACATACCATCTACCTACTGATACAACTTGAGTATGATTTTTTATTTTGGGCGTGTCCCTCGCTGCGCTCGGGTCGGCGTGCTACGGGCTAACGGTGCTACGCCCCCACCCCCTGGGCAAGGGTAAGAGCATGGGCGAGGGGCTTCGCACCAAGCCTGACGGCTTGCCCTCCGCATGCCTCACGCAAGCGGCTATTAAACTAAGCCCACTTATTCAAACCTTTACCTTGTAAGCACCTGAAAATGAACGCAAAAAAAGATAAAAAATACTTTTTAATCTTGTAAATTATTGAAAATCAATTCAAAATAAGGTAAAACTTCGAAAATCAGGGTAAAAGTGGTATAAAAAGTCCATGTATTCAAGGTTTAACCTTGTATATACCTGAAAATCAAGATAAAACAAGATAAAACAAACAGGGTTCAAACAAAGTAAAAAATTTTAACCTTATAAGTAATTGATAATCAAGATTAAACAGGGTAAAGCGAATGTATGTATACAAACAAGGTAAAACATCCAAAGGCAGCTTGCGTGAGGCATGCGAAGGGTGCGTGAGCAGTGCGTAGCGTTAGCGAAGCACCGAAGCGATAGCGCAGCCCGTAGCACGCCGACCCGAGCGCAGCGAAGGGACACGCCCAAAAAAATTCTATAAAATATTTATCAGACTTGATATTAAGCATAATAAAACTTTATCATATTGATTATCAGTTTTTTGTGTATAAAATTGCTTTTGTGGTTTTATATTTTGCTCTCATTTTTACTAACTTGCAAACCCAAAACAATTACAGTATGGCAAATATAGGTCGCATTGCGCAGATTATAGGTCCCGTCGTAGATGTGGACTTTTCTGATAAAGGTTCTACGTTACCTAAAATTCTTAATGCTTTGGTAGTTACTCGCCCTGATGGTTCAAAATTGTATTTAGAGTGCCAAAAACATTTAGGCGAGGAGAGAGTACGCACAATTGCTATGGACAGTACAGATGGTTTAACCCGAGGTATGCCCGTAGAGGATTTGGGCAGAACTATCGAAATGCCCACAGGAGATGAGATTCGCGGCAGATTATTCAACGTGGTAGGTGAAGCAATTGATGGTCTTCCACAACCTAAATCAGAAAAAGGTTATTCTATTCACAAAAGTCCACCTACTTTTGAACAGCTCAGCACAGAAGCACAAGTTCTCTACACAGGAATCAAGGTAATTGACCTGCTTGAACCTTATCCGAAAGGAGGTAAAATTGGTTTATTTGGCGGAGCGGGAGTAGGTAAGACGGTTCTTATTATGGAACTAATTAACAACATTGCCAAAGCATATTCAGGTTTGTCTGTATTTGCGGGCGTAGGTGAGCGCACTCGTGAAGGGAATGATTTACTTCGTGAAATGATTGAGTCAAATGTAATCAAATATGGCGATGCATTTAAGCGCAGCATGGAAGAAGGTAACTGGGATCTAAGCAAAGTAGACCCAAATATTCTTAAAGAATCCCAAGCTACATTGGTATTTGGACAAATGAATGAACCACCTGGCGCACGCGCAAGAGTAGCCTTATCTGGACTTTCCATAGCAGAATACTTCCGTGACGGAGATGAAAAAAGCGGTGGTAGAGATATCTTGTTCTTTATCGATAACATATTTCGCTTTACTCAGGCAGGTTCTGAGGTGTCTGCGCTTTTGGGACGTATGCCTTCTGCAGTAGGCTACCAACCTACGCTCTCCACTGAGATGGGCTTTATGCAAGAACGTATTACTTCTACCAAACGCGGCTCTATTACTTCTGTACAAGCCGTATATGTACCTGCTGATGACCTCACAGACCCCGCTCCTGCTACTACTTTTGCCCACTTAGATGCTACCACTGTATTATCTCGTCAGATTGCGGCACTGGGTATTTATCCTGCTGTAGACCCATTAGACTCCACCTCTCGAATCCTTACCCCCGATGGTGTATCCAAAGAGCATTATCAATGCGCGCAAAGAGTTAAAGAGATACTCCAACGTTACAAAGATTTACAGGATATTATTGCTATTCTTGGATTAGATGAACTTTCCGATGAGGATAAGCTAGTCGTGTATAGAGCGCGTAAGGTACAACGTTTTCTCAGTCAGCCCTTCCACGTTGCTGAACAATTTACAGGTATGAAAGGTAAGTTAGTTTCTATTCAGGACACCATCAAAGGGTTTAATGCTATTATTAACGGCGAGGTAGATCACATGGATGAAAATGCTTTTTATCTTGTAGGTACGCTTGAGGAAGCTATCGAAAAAGATAAAAAAATCAAAGCAGAACTCAACAAGTAGTAATAAATATACGTATTCTTTACAGCACGACCGCAAAGATAAAAACTTTCGGTCGTTTTTTATATTAAGTCTAATAATTAAGTTCACAAACTTTTTTTCAGTTCATTGTTAGGTTAAAGGAAATGAGAGAATATTTTCAAAACAGTGTTTTTCTTTCATGTAGATTTTGAATATAACGTTTATAGGTAATTTTTTTATGCATGTACCACCAAGCCCTCTTATGGGATTGAGGTCAGGAGAACAAAGAGGTAAAAAAAGAAACTCTATTCTGTCTTTATGCCGTTCTAACCACCTTTGTACTTTTTTAGCCCGATGATACTTCACATTATCCAATA
>JANWVE010000108.1 GCA_025057675.1 Bacteroidia bacterium | reverse complement strand
ACCACACAGTTTTTGTTATCTGTTACAGTTACAGTGTATGTTCCTGCTGGTAAGCCCGTTACAGTATTTGTAGTGGCACCTGTCGTAGTTGTAGATACTACCACCGATGAGCTATTGGTCCAAACGTATGTATATGGAGGTTGTCCACCTGTAACTGTAGCTGAAACTGAACCTGTACTTTGACCATGGCACAGTACATGTTGAACTACTGTAGCTGAAACAGAGTAAGTAGGAATGGTAAAGTTAAAACTATTTACAGGAACGGGGTTTCCACATGGGTCAGTGATTCCGCCTACATAATTGAGAGTAAAAGTACCTGTTGTCGTAATAGCAGGGGTAAAGACAACTTCTAGAGTATCCTGTAATCCCCCTATACAAGGAGTAGCACCATTTACAGCTGTTACAGTGTAAGGTCCACCGGGACCTGTTAAGGTGAACGATGCAGGAGTAGCCGATGCACAGCTTACAGGAGAACTAAATATTACTAAAACGCTATTAGCATTACAAGAACTGGGGGGAATTATGTTTATCACAGCTAATGGGGGTATAGTACGCGTGAGCTGAATGGTATTGGAATTTGTCGTGCAAAGTGGAGCTTCATCATCTACATCAATCCGATATTTTACATTTACCACACTACATGGGAATGCATTAACATTGTCTGTAAATGTTGTATCTGTTGTAGTAGCTATCTGTACAAAACCTGATCCTACATGTCGCATGATCTTATAACTATCCACGCCATTAGTAATATCTGTAAATCTATTCCAATTTAAGGTTACAATATTGGTCGGAGTTATACTTCCTGTAAGTCTGATATTGTTTATAGTGTCTCTTCCAATAACTATATCAATTCCACAAGGCGGCTTCACCCCCATTCTATACCAATAGACAGTAGAGCTGGGAGTTACAGTGTTGTCTGTGTAAGAATAGCTGGTTGCCATTGCACTTAATTTTGCACGATGAATAATAGCGCTGGGTCCGAAAGGTCCTGAGGGAGAGGTAGCTCTATACACAAAAACAGAGTCTCCTCCTGTCATATTATTACCTGTAACTGTGATTGCTGTGGCAGGGATAGGGGAGTTAACAGCCGTACACCGCATTTCCACTTTCGGTCGAGGTTCTTGTATGACTTTCACTCTGTACACTTTTTGTACTAATACTTCATCGGGACCTACACAGTATCGTGCGTCTATCCTGAAATTGTATATTGCACCTATCTGACCTAATACAGGAGTAAAACTAAATCCAAAATTTACGGGAGAAGTACCTATACTGTTAATTCCTACACCAGGTGTATAAGGGGTTGTAACTGTAAAACAGTTAGCAGGAATAATGCCACAAGTAGAATTTATAGGAGGACCAAAACATGCCCCAAATACTTTTACATTCATGTTTCCTACCATAGATGCGGGAGGTGTAATAGTAATCGTAGTGCTGAAAGTTTGGCAAGCAATAACAGTGGTATCATTTAGTCCTGTATCCCATAAAGTAAAAGTGGGTTGAGGAGGACTGACTGCTCCACAAGCATCTACAAACACCTGTACATCTCGCTGAACGGTACTCATTTTCACACTGACCCTACTACCCGAGGAAGTGATATAATACCTGTAATCTGAGACCTCCATACTAAATATATATTTACCGGGCGTGTTGGGGGTAGCGCAAAACTCACCTGTGAATGGGTTAAAAGTAAAGCCCGCAGAAGTACCAAAAGGTGCAGTAGCAGAGTAGCCGGCAAAATAAGTTAAAGCACCAGGAGTAGTAGCACCACAAGTAGCATCCAAAGCCGTGGATAAATTGTATGCTAAACTATCTCCATCAGGGTCAAAAGCATTGAAAGCGTAGCAGCGAGTAACCCCTAAACAAAAACGTAGGATAGGATTGTCATTAAAAGCAGGAGAGTTATTATTACATGGGTTCGAAATTCTAAATATCTTTGTCTCAACATAAAAATTCGCTGAACCACTACTAGTATTTACAGTAGAATTTCTGCAACAGTTTGCAACAGATAAAACCACAGGAGGGGATAAAGCGCTAGGAATTCCAGATGCACCCACGGTAGAAGTTCTAGTAATGTGAGAAGTATTTGTGAAAGCTTCATATAATACCCTTCTAAATCCGTTTGGATAGGTGTCTGCGCCTGCCATACAGGGGGTGTTAACAGCAGGTAAGCATACAGGAGTTATCTCATTTGGATTTGGGTTAAAAATCGTGCTCGGGATCATGCTTGCCGTTACTGTGGAAGAGCTCCCTGCAGAAGTTCCGTTTCTTATACAAACCGTTTCGGTAGTGGGGTGGGGTATCCCTGTGCAGTCAAAATATAATGCTAATACAATCCGATAGGCATTAGGACCATTAGCAGGGTAGCACTCAAACATAATCTCGCCCCCTGCGTAATGAGTAGCGTATGTACTTAGCCAAGGTAAAACTAATCCAAGAGCAATGATAAATCTATAAAGTAATAAACGCATAATTAACTCAACAGCAAAATAAGTACTTTTTTCTTTATACAAAGATACACAAAAAATCATAATACTCTTATAAATCCTTAAATTAAAATTAAAAGCATAAAATTATCTTCAAATTTGCAAAAATTCAAACCAAATAAAAATGTTATTTTATTTTTTTGGGCGTGTCCCTTCGCTGCGCTTCGGGTCGGCGTGCTACGGGCTACGCTATCGCTTCGGTGCTACGCACTGCTTACGCACCCTCCGCATGCCTCACGCAGCAGCCTCGGGATGTTTCACCTTGTTTGTATGCGTGCGTTCGCCTTATCTCATCTGACGCTCATTATCAATCACTTACAAGTTTAAAATTTTTTATCTTTTTTGACTCGTATCCGTTTTATCTTGTTTTATATTCATTTTCAAGTATATACAAACTCAAACCTTGAATACATCGACTTTACATACTCTTTTAACCCTGATTAAATAATCTTTACCTTGTTTTACATTCATTTTCAAATACTTACAAGATTACACTTTGAATAAGTGGACTTAGTTTGATAGCAGCGTGCGTGAGGCATGCGAAGGGCGTGCGTCAGCACGGTGCGAAGCCCCCAGCTTACATCCTTAACCCCATAACCAGGGAGTGGGCGGGTGGGGCGTAGCACCGTTAGCCCGTAGCACGCCGACCTTGTGGGCATACGCACAGCGTAACGCCCACAAGGACACGCCCAAAAATAAAACTTCTCCCCAAAAAACTACACAAAAAGCATAACTGTTTTTTGTAGTTTTGCAGTATGCTGACAGCTGGCCAAGTAACTTTTTCGTCCCCGAGTGGATATGTTCTTCTATGCGCACTAATAGCCGCAGGCTTTTCTCTCTTGCTATATAGGTTCAAAAAAGAAACCGAATTCTCTACACAAATACGATGGATTTTAACACTACTCCGCTTTTTATCCGTTTTTTTAATACTACTCCTATTACTAGAACCCTCGTGGTATAAAACCTATTCAAAAATACAAAAGCCCACTATTCTACTTATTCAAGATAACTCCCAATCCCTCTTAGCACAAAAAGACTCCGCTTATTTGAAGGGACTCTACATCAGTGAAATGAAAAAAGTATTACAAAATCCATCCTTGCAAGAAAAAGCTTATTTTGAAACCCATCTATTTGACAAGACGCTCCACTTAAACAAACCCATAGACTCACTTAATTTCAAAGGTACTCAAACTCATTTATCTGATGCCGCCCAAGAAATATATAACTTATATCAAGACCACTACTTAGCGGGCGTAATTTTAGCCACTGACGGAATTTACACGCAAGGACATAATCCTACAACTTTATTTACTAAGCTCAATGTGCCATTTTTTAACCTTGTTCTAGGAGATACTACTCGCAAAAAAGATATCCGTATCAAAAATGTGCAACATAATCGCACTGCATACATCAATACTGAAATTCCTATACAAATTGAATACGAGTCTATCTCCTATCCTGACCAAAAAACAGAATTAAACATACTCCACCAAGGTAAAATAATCTATACACAAGCGTTGTCTTTTTCCACAGTAATAGAGCAAAACTCTGTCATGGCACTGCTCAAACCCGAGCAAGAGGGAGTACAAACGTATGATATTGTCATAAAAGGGTTAGAGGGTGAAGCCAGCTATAAAAACAATCAGTGGCGCATTTATATCAAAGTGGAAAAAAATAAACAAAAAATACTTTTGCTCTCAGGTTCACCCAGTCCTGATGTTATGGCTATTCACAGAGCTATTGCTAATACAGGTAATACAGACCTACAAATTATCTCCCGCATTCGAAGTACTGAATTTACAGAAAATATCAATACAATAGTTTTTGCAGACTACGATGCTCTTATTATACACAACTTTCCTAACCAAAATACAGATATTTCCATTATCAATACTATCAATCAGGCGGTAGATAAAGTTAAAGTACCTATTTTTTACCTCGTAGGTACAAATACCAATTTAGATTTACTTAATAACTTCAATAACATAGGCATACGCAAAATACGCAGTAGACCTACCTTTTCAGAATGTCATTTCGAGGTTGCAGAAGAATATCTCACCCATAGTACTTTTACCTTTGATGCTCATCAGTTTAAGGACTTATTCAAAAATGCTCCTCCTTTACAATGTGCAGATGCAGAGATAGCAGCAAAACCGAATAGTAAAGTATTAGGTAAAAAAGTAATTCAGAATTTAATTTTAGACGTACCTTTGTTTGTACTACAAGATGAGATGAACTACCGCAACGCCGTATTGATAGGTGATAATTACTGGAAAGTGCGCATGACCAACTACATCCAAAATAAAAACTTTGCAATTTTTGATACTTGGATACAAAATATTCTTCAATGGTTAATGGCTAACAAGGATAAGCGTAAGCTGATTGTGAATACTAATCAACGCTTGTATGAGAATACAGACGCGGTCATATTCAAAGGAGAAATGTACGATGAAAGCTATAACGGTGTAGAAAATGGAGAGATCAAGGTTAATCTTGTAAATCAAAAAAAGGAAATGCAAACCTATTTTTTGAAGCCGCAGGGTAAAGGAATTTACCAACTTAATATCGGAAGTTTACCTGAAGGGGAGTACTCTTTTACTGCGGAGGGTAGAGATAAAAATAAAAAGTTAGGTACAGATGGAGGAAAGTTCACTGTAACTAAGGTTCAAGCAGAATTTCAGAACGTTGTTGCTAATTTTGATTTACTTAATCAAATTGCGTTACGTACAGAAGGTAAGGTATACTTACAAAATGAAATTAACCGTTTGAAGGAGGATTTGTTGAAGGATAATCGCATAAAGCCGCGTAGTATTAAAATAGAAGAAAATCGTCCATTTAGAGTATTTTGGTGGTACATGGTGGGAATTATTCTACTTTTAGCCACAGAATGGGTTATACGCAAATATTACGGAAGAACTTAACCCGATAAGTTTAGATAGTTAATGATATTTATTTGGTGTGTCCTTTTGGGTGTTTGGCTTTACTTATGCCCAAAAAGACACGCTTAATTAACTATTTGTTACCTATGCATATTTAGAACTTTGGCTACCTACGTAAGGGTAAGTGCACTATATTTGAACTAATTAAAAAACTTTTTATACAAATATGTTTAACAAAACTCTATATCTTTATGTTCTTTTCTTTTTAAGCCGTTTAGTAACGGCTCAAAGTAGTACCTCATATATTGAGTACCTCTATTACCAAAAAGAGTACTCACTTATACAGCACGAAATTAAGCAAATTTATCAAGATAAAACAAAATTAAACCTCGAAGAGCAGCGTAAGATATGCTTTTGGCAGTATTGTATCAATGATACAATAAATTCTTACTCTATTTCCTTTTTTGAGAAAGCACTGCGTACGAAAAAATACCATAAAATTGACCAAAATCTCACCTCTGAATATGAAGTATTCTTGAATTATATTGCCCAAGCATACTCTACTCGTAAAAAAAGAAGTAATAATTTTTTACCCGTCTATCAAGATAGTATCATCACCCAATATCACAATGAGTTACTTCGCTTGCAAAAAGCTTATGCCCCTTCTTACAAAAGTCCATTTTTAGCAGGATTGTTATCCGTTTTCATTCCAGGGTTAGGTAAAGTCTATGCTGGCAAACCTGTACAAATGATAGTACCTGTACTCAATAGTACAATTTTTGCCCTTCAAGCCATTGAGATAGGTATTAAATCGGGCTATAAAAATGCCGTTTTTTGGATACCTGTAAGCATAGGCGGGATATTTTACCTTTCTGATATTTATGGCAGCATACAATTAACTAAACAACATAATCTTAAGCAACAACAAACCTATCATGCAAAACTGGACTCTCTTTTGGATGCTTTTGTGCAATACTATGCTTATCGCTAATGGACTTTTTCAAGATACAGCTCAAATTAGAAAGCTGCTTTTATTGGATATGTCCCGTAAAGATACTTTGTCTTTGCGAAATAATGCAGAAAAATATGCTTTCTATGGTGATAGTTGTCAGAAGGCTTGGGTTTTTACAAAATTAGCTACATTTTACTTGCAACAAAATGAGCCACAGAATGCACTCAAATATGCAAAAAAAGGGATTAAGTATCAAGAAAATAAAAAAGAAGCAGCAAATTTATTGTATATCTGTCAGGTTGCTTGCTTTTTAGGTGCAAACTATACCTATTCAGACCTGTACAGAGACTCTGTATGGGTCCACTCCGCTGATAGTACTTTAAGAAAACAAAGCTTATTCATCTATATGATTAGTCAAATTCATCAATATGAATGGGAAAAAGCACAAAATTTAGCTAAATCGTATTTTCAGGATACTTCTTTGTATTGGGATAGTATTTTTACCTTTTACACCTCTCGGATTAAGTTCAAATCTGTACAAAAGGCAGTTATTTTTTCGTATCTTTTACCTGGCTTAGGACAATGGTATGCGGGGTATAAAAAACAGGGGCTAATCAGTTTTATTTTTACGAGTTTTGTAGCGTTTATGCTTTATTTTACACTTAAAGAAAAGTGGTATTTATTGAGCTATTTTATTGTTTTTGGAACGCTAAGGCGTTTTTATTTAGGAGGGGCGAGATTTGCAAAAAAGCAGGTAGAGTCATACAATTTAAGTCAAAAAGAGGAGTGCGTCAGGGGTCTCAAAAGAGAGATTCAAAGAAAATGCGAAATGCTTAAAATTAAGCCATAATTTGCTAGATTTATTTATTTTTATTTTTGGGCGTGTCCCTCGCTTGCGCTCGGGTCGGCGTGCTACGGGCTACGCTGACGCTTCGGTGCTTCGCTTCGCTCCGCACTGCTCACGCACCCTCCGCATGCCTCACGCAGCAGCCTTGCGACTTTTTACCTTATTTTAGACATATTTTAGCTTTACCTTGTTTAATCTTGATTATCAAATACTTACAAAAGTAAATTTTTTTACCTTGTTTAAGCTACTGTTATTTTACTTTGTTTTGTATTGATTTCCAAGTATATACAAAATTAAACCTTGAATATATGGACTTATTACAATACCTTAACCCTGAATATTTTAGTTTTACTTTATCTTCAATTGATTTTCAATGATTTACAAGGTTAAAATATATTTTAACCTTGTTTAATGTTCATTTTCAGGTACTTACAAAGTTATCTTTTGTGTAAGTGGACTTAGTTTAATAGCTACTTGCGTGAGGCATGCGGAGGGCGTGCGGTAGCACGGTGCGAAGCCCCTCGCCCACGCTCAAACCCTTGCCCAGGGGGTGGGCGGGTGGGGGCGCAGCACCGTTAGCCCGCAGCACGCCGACCTTGTGGGCATACGCGCAGCGTAACGCCCACAAGGACACGCCCAAAAAAGAATTAAAATTTAGCTATCCTCGGGTGTGTCCCTTGGGCGTATCTAGCATACTCGAAAATAAATCTCAATATCCTATGATCTTAAAGTACTAAGTATTTTGCTGCAATACTTTTTCTATAACAGTCCCTTTGAGTAAATTAGAAAACACATCAGCTACGGATTTACCTCCGAGTATAGCCAACGGTGCCATAGACTCAGCCATCTTCTCTGCCAAAGCTTTATCACTAAATGACTGTAACGCCGATACTAAATCAGGTGAGATAGCACTTGCTTTTTGTACCACTGCCTGTACCTCAGCCGCTAATTGCTGCATGTAGATCTCTGTTTCTTTTTGTTTAAGTTCTAAATCTGCCTTATTTTTCTCTTGAAGCACCCTTAACTCTGACGCAGATATGTTCTCAATAAATTCCCTTTGTTGTAACTGCCCCGCAAGTTCTTTTTCTTTCTGTTGAATCGTGCTTTCTAAATTAGCTAAGCTAACAGCAAGCTGCTTTTGAATTTCTATAGGCCGCTTATCATCAGTTGATGGGTTTTTTAATACCACATACCAACCCTCAGGTGCAATAGTAAAAGTTCTAATACTCTCATCTAAGCTGCATTTTTCAAAGAGCTTAGTAGTTGGGTTAAAAATAACAGGCTTATCTGTATTTGCTAAGCTTGTTTTGTAGGGACCTACGTAAACATTGATGTTCCCTTTCGTCTGGTCAGATATAAACGTATATTCGTTGGGTGCTAAGACAAAATCCGTTCTCTATTCTCTTGAGACATAATACTTGGATTTTAAGCAAATGGGCTTTAATTACCTTTAATGTATTTTATACAATAAGGTTGTGTATTTTTTAAAATTTATCTGGTTATTTCTATTTCTATCATTTCAGAAGCCTTACCATCGCTATCTGTTACCGCTACCGCAACCAAACTGCGGGGATTAAGTACTTTTTCTACGGAAATAGACTCCACTTTCGCTATATAAGACCTACCATCAGGGTAGGTAATTATTTCACATTCCTTAACTTGATTTTGTTCAATAATCCCTACAAAACTACCTAACACTCGACCATCATTATAGGCATCTTTGGTTAATTCTACCGATGCAGTAAAAAGTAAAGCATTCCATTCTAAAACATAACAAGCACCAGAAAAACCTGCTTTACCTTTCTCAATATTAGGTAAGTCAGCTGTAAAAATACGGTAGTCATTGGGTTTAAGTATATCTTGTACGGAAAAACGGAGAAAAGTATTTTTAGAAGCATTATTACCACGTTGAAATAAATAGATATGCTCATGAGTGGAGGTTGCAGCTTCTACATTAAGTTCTGCACCCAAAGTAAATGAAGTGTCTTTTTCTAGTTTTTGATAAAAATCGGTGTAGTCTAAGGTTTCCATAGTTTGTGTAACAAGGTTATACAAATAAGCCACTTGGCGTTGGGGTTTACTTCCCGAACCCATTATCAAAATATGCGGAACTTCCTGCACATACACAAAACTCATGCACTCAAAATCAGATTTTTGTTTTTTAGGAATGCGTTCCTGGACTAATTCTCCACGTACAAAAGGAATGGTCTTTTGTACACTTAAATCAGCCGGGTATAGAATAAAAAGCGCGTTAGCGTCATCACCAATTACGTAGTACAATCCATTGATGTACTCAATGCCTGATGCAGACGATGGATGTTCTAATTTTCGTACTTTCTTTACGACGGCTTTCATTTTTTATCTATCAGATTTTCTATGTAGTCTTTACTTTGTTTTAACCCCCATTTTTTTATTTGCATGAGCATCTGAATAGCTTCTATTTTTTTTCCTTCCTTGTACAGTTTAATCATCATCTCATCAAGTTCATTGTTATTGTAAGAGTTTAGGGTATCATTTTTTTCTAAGGCGGGGACATAACCACTGTTCTTTTCAAGCAGATTATTGACATAGTCCGTAGCAGTTTTTAGGTTAGATTGCATGACTTGCATAGTCCATTTTATGGCTTCCATCTTTCCGTCTGAATGGTACAGTTTCAAGATTTTTTTATCTATTTCTGAGAGCATATTTACTTAAAATCAAAAATAGTGATTTGTACAATTTTTTCAAAACAAAAACAAGAATATTTTTGGGCGTGTCCCTCGCTGCGCTCGGGTCGGCGTGCTACGGGCTACGCTGACGCTTCGGTGCTTCGCTTCGCTCCGCACTGCTCACGCACCCTC
>JANWVE010000107.1 GCA_025057675.1 Bacteroidia bacterium | reverse complement strand
TTGCCCAATCTTGGCAAAGTGCGTATGATAGCTGCTTAAAATATCAACAAAAACAACAGTACAAGAAAGCCATAGAATGGGGCGATAAAGCATTAGAATTATATGAAAAGCAAGTGGCAGAAAAAGATACGAATTACAGCAATATCTTAAGTAGACAAGTTGAAAACTGTTACTATGGAGGTTTATACAAACAGGGCGAGTTTTATGCCAAGAAAGACAGTAGTTGGACAAAAGGGAGAGATAGACTTAAATATAGCAATTCTTGTAACAATTTGGGCTTGTTATACCAAGCTCAAGGCAAATATGCTGATGCTGAACCATTATTCAAAGAAGCTAAAGAGATTCGTGTTAAAATACTGGGAAAAGAACATCCTGATTATGCTAATTCTTGTAATAGTTTGGCTGTTTTATACCGAGTTCAGGGCAAATATGCTGAAGCTGAACTATTACTCAAAGAAGCCAAAGAGATTCTTGTAAAAGTGCTAGGAAAAGAACATCCATATTATGCTAATTCTTGTAATAGTTTGGCTTCATTATACAAAGATCAAGGCAAATATGCTGAAGCTGAACTGTTATATAAAGAAGCCAAAGACATTCGTGCCAAAGCACTGGGAAAAGAACATCCATATTATGCTCAATCTTGTAATAATTTAGCCGTTTTATACCAGGTTCAAGGCAAATATGCTGAAGCTGAACTGTTATACAAAGAAGCCAAAGACATTCGTGCCAAAGCACTGGGAAAAGAACACCCAGATTATGCTCAATCCTGTAATAATCTGGCTGTTTTATACCAGGTTCAAGGGAAATATGCTGGAGCTGAATTGTTATACAAAGAAGCGAAAGAAATTTATGCCAAAGTGCTGGGAAAAGAACATCCAAGTTATGCTTTATCTTGTAACAATTTAGCTAGAATATACCGAGTTCAGGGCAAGTATGCTGAAGCTGAACTATTATTCAAAGAAGCCAAAGACATTCGTGCCAAAGTGCTGGGAAAAGAACACCCAAGTTATGCTCAGTCTTGTGACAATTTGGCTGAATTATACCGAGTTCAGGGCAAATATATTGAGGCTGAGATGCTGTTCAAAGAAGCGAAAGAGATTCGTGCCAAAGTACTAGGAAAAGAAGACCCATATTACGCTCAATCTTGTAATAATTTGGCTGAATTATATCAGGCCCAAAATCAGTATGAAGTAGCCGAACCTTTGTTTCAAGAAGCTATTCAGATCAAACTCAAAGAAATTGAAAATAATTTCAAAACTCTTTCAGAAGGAGAAAAAGAAAAATATATTCAAGCGAATATAAACCTATACTTTGACACCTTTCAAAATTTTGCTTTGAAAAGGAACGCACAAAATCCTGCTATCACCCAAGAGAGTTACAATCTAATTCTACAAACCAAAGGGCTTATTTTGCAGAGTACAGAGAAAATCAAGAACCGTATTTTGAACAGCAAAGATGAGGAACTAAAAAAACTATATGTAGAATGGAAACTTACCAAAGACAAATATGCCAAAGCCCAAAATTTGACTATCAACGAAAGAAAACAAAAGAAAATCAATTTAGACAGTTTAGCACAGCAAGTTAATGAATTAGAAAAACAACTTGCTCTCAAAAGTGAGGACTTTGCTAATACTTTCATCCCCAAAACCGTAACTTGGAAAGACATTCAAAATATCCTCAAAAAAGACCAAGCGGCTATTGAAATGGTTCAAGCCAATACCAAAGATGATAAGCCTAACGCAAAAGATAGTATCGTGTATATGGGTTTGATTATCAAGAAAAATAGTTCTAATCCCGAGGTGGTTGTACTAAGTAACGGAAATGACTTAGAAAAGCGATATATTACTAACTACCGTCGTTCTATAACGGCAAAAATGCAAGATACTGCCAGTTATACCGTTTTTTGGAAGCCGATTGCTGAAAAACTCAAGGGGATAAAAACAGTATATTTCTCCCCTGACGGTGTATATCACCAAATCAATGTTTCTACGTTGTACAATCCTAAAACGAAAAAGTATGTTTTTGATGAAATGCAGGTCATAAATGTAACCAATACCAAAGACATTCTCAATAAAAAAGCTGTGGTAAGCAAAAACAATTATTTAATTGGCAACCCTAAATTTAATCTTGAATTAGATACCAAAAACAATGAAAAACCTGCTGAACAGCGTAGTATGGAGAACTTATCACAGTTAGAAGGCGCAGAAAAAGAAGTTAAACAAATCTCTTCATTCTTATCTAATGCTACTACCGTAATAGGTTACAACGCCACTGAGGAATATGTTAAATCCCTCAAAAATCCCCGTATTTTACACATCGCTACGCATGGATATTTTAAGAAAGGACAATATCAAAGTTCTACGCAAGCCATGTTGAATGCAGGGCTTTTATTTGCAGGGGTAGTAGATTATGACCGTATGGAAATCCGACCTTTGGAAAGAGAGGATGGCAAATTAACGGCATTTGAGGTGATGAACATGGAGTTAGACAGCACGGAGTTAGTGGTATTAAGTGCTTGTGAAACGGGGTTAGGGCAGGCGAGCAAAGAAGGCGTGTATGGCTTGCAACGTGCCTTTAAGGTAGCAGGTGCGCAGAGCATAATCATGAGTTTGTGGAAAGTAAATGATGAAGCTACGCAACTGCTTATGACCAAATTTTATGAGAACTGGCAGAAAAAGGGCATGCCCAAACGTAAAGCATTTGAAGCAGCGCAGAAAGAAATTCGCAAACAGTACAAAGAACCCTACTACTGGGGTGCCTTTGTGATGATTGAATGAACTTTTCTGAGCGTGTCCTGTGGCATGGGGTAAAGCGAAACGCCCAAAAAAACATTACATTCGCATACTTTCTTAGTATTGTGTCCTCTTATGAATGCAATTATAGTTATACTCTGCATGGGCTTGTACTTAGCTATGCTCCTATCTATTGGGTGGCTCACTACACGCAAAAAAAATATACGCGCCCAACAATTCTTTTTGTCTGATAAAAAAACCCACTGGGCGGTAGTTACCTTTGGAATGATAGGCACAACCATATCTGGAGTAACCTTTTTAAGCACACCAGGATTAGTATACCACGATAACTTTGCATACTTACAATTTGTTATTGGAAACGTAGCTGGTTTTTGGATAATTGCTTATGTTCTTTTGAAAATATACTATCAATTAGGTCTTACCTCTATTTATGAATACTTGAAGTGGCGTTTTGGAAGAAAAACATACCAATTAGGGGCTTTTTTATTTTTACTTTCACGTACGTTAGGGGCCTCTGCGCGCGTGTATATTGTGGTTTTTACTTTGTATCAAATTGTGTTACATCAAATAGGTATCCCCTTGTGGTTAATGGGTGCTATTATTATGATACTCATGCTAAGCTATACCTACAAAGGTGGAGTAAAAACTATCCTATGGACAGACCTCGTTCAAACAGGCATTTTGATATTGTGTGTAGTAGCCATGCTCTATGGTTTTAAGGAATGCTTAGCCCTATCATGGGTAGATTTATTTAAGCGTGCATACGAAAGTGGCAAAATGCAGATATGGTACGGCGGACATCCGCTGGATAAAAATAATGGTGTATTTATGTTAGTTACAGGCATATTGACTACTATTGCTATGGTGGGATTAGACCAAGATATGATGCAAAAAAATTTAACCCTCAAAACGTATCCCGAAGCTCGTAAAAATATGCTTATTTTCAGTGTTATTTTTCTGATTATGAACTTTATTTTTTTATGTATAGGCGCTTTTTTGTATTTAATTACCGTCCAACATCCTGAATTTACTGTACCCACGGCTAAAGACAAACTTTTTACTCAAATTGTAAGCACGTATTTTACACCTATTTTATTTTTTATTTTTGTAGTAGGGATAATCGCAGCAACTTTTGCCAGTGCAGATGCCGCACTCACTGCTTTGACTACTTCTTTTGCTGTGGATATTCTCAAGATAAATGAGAAATATTCAGACCCGTATATACAGAAGAGAAAAGTATCGCAGGTTCAAGTAGGTTTTGCTGTGGTACTTTGGTTATGTATGTTATTTTTTCAATTTTCCGAAGGAAGCATTATCAAAACCATATTTAAGTTAGCGGGGTACACTTACGCACCGCTTTTGAGTTTATATGCAGTAGGAATACTTACTCAAAGGTCGTTACCTGATAAGCAAATTATATGGATAAGTGTGCTTATACCTGTATTTGTGGGAGTTATAGACATTTTTAGTCCATTTTTTAGTCGTTTGATAGGGGTCAGTTATAGGTTAGATTTTTATCATGTTTTGTTACTCAATTCGGGGGCTATTTTTATTGTGTTTTGGCTTTTTAGCCAAGTTAAGCGTGGTAGAGGATAGCATGGGTTATCTATTTTGAGTGCTAATGAGATAGTTTAAGTTTATTTTTTGGGCGTGTCCCTCGCTGCGCTCGGGTCGGCGTGCTACGGGCTAACGGTGCTGCGCCCCACCCGCCCACCCCCTGGGCAAGGGTGAGAGCGTGGGCGAGGGGCTTCGCACCAAGCCTCACGGCTTGCCCTCCGCATGCCTCACGCAGCGGCTATCAAACTAAGTCCATCTATTCAAGTCTTAACCTTGTAAGTATCTGAAAATCAATTCAAAATAAGGTGAAGCTTACGAATTCAGGGTTAAAAGCGTATCAAAAGTCCATGTATTCTGAATTTAACTTTGTATATACTTGAAAATCAATGTAGAAAAAATAAAATAACAGTATTTCAAACAAGGTAAAAATTTTTAACCTTGTAAACGTTTGATAATCAACATTAAACAAGGTAAAGCAAACACGTGCATAAACTAAGGTAAAGTATCAAAAGGCTGTGTGCGTGAGGGATACGCAGCATGCCGTTAGGCAGTGCGAAGCGTTAGCGAAGCACCGAAGCGAAGCGTAGTGCGGAGTAGCCCGACCCGAGCGCAGCGAGGGACACGCCACAAATATCAACTGATAAATTAAAAACAATTGTGTAAATTGTGGGCAGTTCAGTTTTTTATCTCATCAAGCATGGACTTTGCGCAACGATAAGAAGCACCTACATCACCCAAAATTTTTCGTAACGATGAGAAATCATTTTGCATTTTTGTTCTATATGCACCATCTGATAGTTTTTGCAGCGCTTGAATTAAGTTTGCTGTATTACATTGATTTTGTATCAATTCAGGTACAACCGACCTACCCATAATGAGATTAACAATAGAAATATACTTTATCATTTTTTTATTGACTAAACGCTTACCAATTTGGTAAGAAAGCCAACTTCCTTTATACACAACTACTTCAGGCACGTTAAATAAAGCCGTTTCTAATGTGGATGTACCCGATTTAACTATCGCCATGTACGCATGCGCCAGAACTTGATACGTCTGACCTTGTATAATAGGCACATTCAAAGATGACGGAATAAACTGCTCAATATAATTTTTATCCACAGTCTGCGCCGCAGCAATCACAAATTGATACCCCGGAAATTCATCTACTACACTCAAAAGTGTGGGCAACATATTTTTTATCTCCTGCTTACGGCTACCAGGTAAAATAGCTACAATAGGCTTTTGAGAAAGTTGATACTCTGTCTTAAAATTTGAATTAACTTCAAATTCGCATAAAGCATCTAAAAGAGGATGACCCACAAATTCTACCTCAATATTTGCTTCTTTTTTGTAAAATTCTTTCTCAAATGGAAAAATAACATACATTTTATGAACATATTTTTGAATGATTTTGACTCTACCTTTTTTCCATGCCCACAACTGAGGACTGATATAATACAAAACTTTTATACCATGCTGATAAGCAAATTTAGCTATATGCAAGTTAAATCCTGGGTAGTCAATTAAAATAATAGCATCAGGGCGATGATTGAGCAGCATCTGCTTTGTATCTTGTATCATTTTTTGAATCGTTTTTATATTCTTGGCTACTTCCCAAAATCCCATAAAATTTGTTTGAGTGATATGCCGAATAGGTTTTAACCCTTGTGCTATCATTTTATCTCCTCCTATGCCTATAAATTCAAGGTCATTTTGGAAGGTATGCATAGCACGCATTAGATTACTACCATGTAAATCTCCTGATGCTTCTCCTGCTATAATTGCTACTTTCATAATACAAAAGTACAAGGTTTATAAGACTGACCTTTTAATTTTATATAACTACCCTATTTTGTTTGTATATAAAAGTGTACTTTTGCCTACGAAATGAGCAGTAACTCGTATTGTATTTTGATGGCAGGAGGCATAGGCAGCCGTTTTTGGCCCATGAGCAGAAACCATTGCCCTAAACAATTTTTAGACATACTCAATATAGGTAAAACGCTCTTACAGCAAACTTTTGAACGTGTTCAGCTTCATACTGCAATTTCTAATATCTATGTGGTTACTCACCACAGCTATCTAGATTTAGTAACTCAACAAATTCCACAAATTCCCAAAGAGCAAATTTTATTAGAACCTTTTGGTAGAAATACAGCACCTTGTGTAGCTTATGGTCTGTTCAAGATTAACAAAAAAAATCCCGAAGCTAATGTTGTCATTTGCCCTGCCGACCACCTCATTACTAACGAACAACAGTATGCGCAAACTATTGTTAAAGCAGTAGAATTAGCTCAAAAAAATCCTTATCTGATTACAATGGGCATACAACCCACTCATCCTAATACGGGATATGGCTATATACAATACATTCAAAAACAAGATAATGAAGGGGTATTCAAAGTAAAAACTTTTACTGAAAAACCAAGTATAGAATTAGCTAAGACTTTTGTTCAATCAGGAGATTTTTTGTGGAATAGCGGAATTTTTATCGCTAACGTATCCACTTGGTTACAAGCTTTCAAGCAGTACCTTCCTGAAATGCACAGTAGTTTTGAAAGTATATCCCATAAATTAGGAACGAAGCTGGAAGCTCAACTCATAAATCATGTTTATCAGCATTGTTTGAACATTTCTATTGACAATGGCATTATGGAGCATGCAAATAATGTATATGTGATACCCGTGGACTTTGGATGGAGTGATTTAGGTACTTGGAATGCTTTACATGAACATCTTCCACAAGATGGTCAAAAAAATACAGTGATAGGAAATGTAATGCTGTACAATACTCAAAATACATTAGTTTGTACCAATAACAAAGAAAAGTTGATAGTTGTAGAAGGTCTACAAAACATGTTAGTTATAGAATATGATAATGCTATATTGATATGTCCGAAATCATCTGAGCAGCATATTCGCCATATTGTTAATGAGCTTAAATCTCTCAACAAAACGGATTACATTTAGAATTATATTTAGAATTGTATGATTTTATTTTTTTGGGCGTGTCCCTCGCTGCGCTTCGGGTCGGCGTGCTACGGGCTAACGGTGCTACGCCCCACCCGCCCACCCCCTAGGTAAGGGTAAGAGTGTGAGCGAGGGGCTTCGCACCAAGCCTGACGGCTTGCCCTCCGCATGCCTCACGCAAAGAACGCTGCAAGTAAATTAACTCCACTTACGCAAAACTTAACCTTGTAAGTAACTGAAAATGAACATTAAACAAGGTTAAAGTATATTTTAACTTTGTAAATCATTGAAAATCAATTCAAAATAAGGTAAAACTTGCGCATTGAAGGTTAAAGGAGCGTAAAAAGTCCATATATTCAAGGTTTAATCTTGTACATCCTTGAAAATGAACACTAAACAAGGTAAAACAAATGTAGTTCAAAAAAGATAAGAAACCTTAACCTTATAAATACTTGATAATCAACCTAAAACAAGATAAAGCAAAGATATGTATGAAAACAAGGTAAAACGTCAAAACGCTGCTGCGTGAGGCATGCGGAGGGCGTGCGGTAGCACGGTGCGTAGCGCAGCGAAGCACCGAAGCGAAGCGTAGCCCGTAGCACGCCGACCCGAAGCGCAGCAAGGGACACGCCCAAAAAAACATCAAAGAAAAGTTGACCTCCCTAAAAATCAAATATTCTAATGGCACTAAACTAAAAAATCATTTTACCTCTTTATCTCTACTATCCTTACAGGCATGGTCGCAGGAACTAAACCTGCCTTCTGTATAATCTTCTGACCCCTATGACTAGCTATAAAAGCCCCTAAACCCGTGGCTAAACCCCTATGAGGTTCTGTAGAAATAAAATAAATGTCTCTTGTGTAAGGATAGTTACCATCCGCTATGTAAGATTGATACGGTTGATAAGCCGTTTTATTTGCGTCAGAAATTACCCCCACAACATGAAAATTTTTTCTAAATTTTTGTACCTGTTTATCATCAATATCACTAATCCAATTGACTCCAATAACGCCAATAGCACTCTTATGGGTTTGTATGTACTGCATCACTTCTTCATTAGTACTTAGCGCAAAAAAATGCTTAGGTAAAGGTTTTTTGTCATTAAATCTTTCTTGAACATATCTTGCTGTACTGGAATTAGGATTATCAAACACTACTGTGATACTATCTAAAAAAGTTTTTGGGTTAATTTCTTTCCACTTTGTTATTTTGCCACTCATGATGGCTTGTATTTGGATATTAGTCAATTCTGAGTCAGGATTTTCTTTATGAACTAAAAAAGCAATCGCATCTGTGGCAATCTTTGTTTCTTTTGGAACGAGCGTCTTTTGGGTAAGAAAATCCCTTTCCTCTTTACTAAGCGGACGAGCTAATACAATACAACGAACACTATCGGCTATTAAATGCTTAATTACATCACTTTCACCTCTGTATATGGGCTGAATATGCGCTTGTAAATACGTAGCTAAAAAAACCTCTAGCTCCGCATTTACTATGGGAGCAAGACTTTCATCAGCAGCTATCTTAATAAATCCTGATATAGGTGTGTCTTTCTCTACTTTGCGAGAGGAGGTATTGTTATCACAACAAACAAAAATCAACGTTAAACAAAGTAAAAGAACAAACTTAATGACTTTCATACCGAGTTTTAATAAATCTATAAATACCATATACAACCAAGATAAAAGCAATAACATTTTGATACATAACGGGTATATCAGTGCGATGTGTAGGCAAAAAGAATAGCACTATGCCACAAACAGTGTAGAGTACAGACATAAAATAATTAAAGATCATTTTAGCGTTCATGCAATGATGTTACTTTCTTTATCTCGGTTTTTGCACAAAACTAAGTGCATTCTACTAAATGAGCAAGTAAAGTTATTATTTAGCGATCCTGTGCGTAAGTATTATCCAATAAATTTTTCTGCCTGTAAAAACCTGATTACCAGATTGTTGTAACCAGTGCATAAATCCGATGCCTGTTGTAATATTTTTTGCTGTGGGAATATTTAATCCAAGGTAAAAACGATTGTGATGAAAACCATTATTGGGTAACTTACTCCATACGTTTAAGTGTAGTTCATCAAACACACGTAGGCGAATACTCTGCGACTGACTTATACGAAACAAAGGAAATCCTAATTGTAAGCGATACCTTATCCTTACGTTGTGATAGTAAAAGTATTTTTGTACAGGTGGATTAAGTACATTACTATCATCAAAAAAACGAAGTTCAAATCTATAATTATGGGTGATATTGATATTTTTTATTTTTTCTACATGTTCTACTTCTGCGTGTGGGAATACACCTTGTAGAATGTTATTTCTGAAAGTATTGTGTGCTAAATAAGAAATTCCTATACAAGCTGCCCAATCTTGTCCTAATTGTCTATACAAGGCATACCGAGCAATGAACTGATGTTGAACAATAGGTTCTAATAAATGGCGTTCGTGTACTTCTGCTTGCCAGTACCACTGTTTTCGGGAGATAATAGAAACAAAACTGTACCATGCCAGATTATTTAATCTTGGACCGCTGCTTTGTGCTTTTACTATTAAACAAGCGAGTACTGCAGATAAATATAAATACAACACTTTAGTTCTAATCATTGAACAAAAGTAAGACTTATACCGTGAGTAAAATATAAAATGATATGATATACGCAACAAAAGTTACTTTCTAACAAATCTATTCTTATACAAATAAAGTTTGATTTATGTACAATTTTAATGTTTTTCTTTGGGCGTGTCCTTGCTTGCGTTTCGCTGCGCTCATGCAAGCAAGGTCGGCGTGCTACGGGCTAACGGTGCTGCGG
>JANWVE010000106.1 GCA_025057675.1 Bacteroidia bacterium | reverse complement strand
AGAGTGAGAGAGGGGCTTCGCACCGTGCTGACGCACGCCCTCCGCATGCCTCACGCAAGCGGCTATTAAACTAAGTCTCCACTTATTCAAAACCTTAATCTTGTAAGTATCTGAAAATGAATATCAAACAAGATAAAAATAAGATTTAAGCTTGTAAATCATTGAAAATCAATTCAAAATAAGGTAAAAGCTGGGTACTCGGGGTCAAAACGTCGTGTAAAGTCTATGTATTCAAGGTTTAATCTTGTATATACTTGAAAATCAATATAAAACAAGATAAAATAAGCGTAGTCAAAACAAGATAAAAAATTTTAACCTTGTAAGTGTTTGATAATCAATATCAAACAAGGTAAAACAAGAATGTGTATAAAAATGAGGTAAAACATCCAAATACGGCGTTGCGTGAGGCATGCGGAGGGTGCGTGAGCAGTGCGGAGCGCAGCGCAGCACCGAAGCGATAGCGCAGCCCGCAGCACGCCGACCCGAAGCGCAGCGAAGGGACACGCCCAAAAGTGAAATTATTTGTTTGTTAAAAAACTTCTATCAATGTAAAAAATTTGTATACATATCCCATTTAGCGTCTCTTTTTTGCATCTATCAAAAAATCTAAAAAATGTTACTCATATTGTTGTATTATCAAAGTTTTGTATATTAGCCCGCCAAACAAAATTAAAAGTTAATAGCTATGCCCAAAAAGAAAAAAGTATTAGTGCCCCCCAGCGAAATATTGAGAGAGTTCAAGTCCTACTACCCTGATATTGACCCTACCCAAGTAATATGGTCATGGGAAGTTCCTTTCAAAATTTACGAAGCAGAATTTGTGCATGAAGGAAAGGAATACGAAGCAGAATTCACGGTCACGGGACATTGGCTACTGACAGAAGAGGAAATCAAACTTTCTGAGGTTCCTGAGCATATCATAGAAACAGCTAAGGCAAGGTATAATAAATCAAAATTAGAAGAGGCAAGTAAAATTGTGTATAGCAACGGCGATGTTTGCTATGAGCTGGGCTTTACTGCCAAAGGTCGCACTTTTGAGGTACTCTTCCGTGAAGATGGCTTGTTTATTGGGCGAGGAAAAGACCTATAATTTGTTATTTTGAAAATAAATCATTATCTTTGCATGTAATGTATTGTTTGACTTATGGTTACCGCAAGCACTAATCAAAACAACATAAAAAACACTACTGGCGACTCAGGTTTAGGCAAAGTGGACATTTTTGCAGGAAACTGGGTGGACATTGTATTTACGGGGAGAAATCAAGACTACGGTGCATACGATTTAAGAAAAAGCTACAGTCGTAATTTGATGATGGGCTTAGTTTTTGCGCTGTTAATCTTTATCATAGGTTTTCTTACCCCTAAAATTGCCGCCCTCATCAAAGAAGCACTTCCCGAAAAAAAACAAGTAGCCATTACCGAAGTTAATCTTGAAGCCCCTCCCCCTTTGAACGAAGAACTACCTCCTCCCCCTCCTCCTGTTGAACCTCCTCCTCCCCTAAAAAACACTATCAAATTTACCATTCCTGAAATTAAAAAAGAGGAAGTAAACGACCCACCACCTGCTATTGACGAAATAGAAAAAGATGTAGAAGCAGGTAAAAAAACACAAGTTGGTGATAACAACGCCGTTGTAGACGAAGTTAAAGATGAACCCAAACAAGAAACAAAACAAGTAATACAAGAAGAAGTAGACAATACTGTATACACTATTATCCAAAAGATGCCCAGCTTTCCTGGTGGCGAAGCGGCGATGATGAAGTTCATTTCAGAGAACATTAAATACCCACCAATGGCTAAAGAAGCAGGTATTAAAGGTACAGTATTCGTAACTTTCGTGGTAGATAGGGAAGGTAATATAACTAATCCTCAGGTGATGAAAGGTATAGGCGGAGGTTGCGATGAGGAAGCGCTTCGTGTCATTAAAATGATGCCTAAATGGAGTCCAGGCGAACAAAATGGTAAAAAGGTACTTGTCAAAATAAACGTGCCTATTAAATTTGTACTTCGTTAATTATCAATCTATATTGAGATTATTCACGGCACAGTCAACTGTGTCGTTTTTATTTTAGACTGATTTAGACTGACCCTTGTTATGTTTTAACGCTTTGATATATGATAAAGTATGCAATGGAGCTTTGCTATGTAGGTACAAGATACGCAGGTTGGCAAAGCCAAAAAAACGCAGTTTCTGTTCAAAATAAAATCAATGAAGCACTTTCTATAATTTTAAAGCGAGAAATACAGACCGTAAGTTCTAGCCGAACGGACACAGGCGTACACGCAAAACAACAATTCTGCCACTTTGAATTTGATTTCTCTTTGCCAAAGAACATCGTGCGTCAGTTAAATGGTATGCTACCGAATGATATTGCGGTACATGCTATTTATCAAGTTCCTGATACTTTTCATGCTCGTTTTGATGCTATCCATAGAAGTTATGAGTATCACATTATTCAAAAGAAAAATCCTTTTTTGTATCAGAAAGCGTATTTTTTAACTCGCCGATTAGATATTGAACAAATGAATAAAGGTGCAGAGATTTTGCTCAAAACAATTAATTTTCAATCTTTTTGCAAAACAAGGTCTGAAACAAAAAGCTATTTATGCAAACTCCGTTATGCCTATTGGAAAGAAATATCAGATAAACATTTAGTATTTTATATCTCGTCTAATCGCTTTTTGTATGGAATGGTTAGGTCTATAGTAGGTACGTTGATAGAATTAGGTGAAAATAAGATTACGCTCACAGAATTTGAGGAGATTGTTGATAGTCAAGATAGGAAAAAAGCTAAGTATGCCGCACCAGCGGAGGGCTTATTTTTAACAGAGGTAGCCTATCCGTGGGATTGGCAAACTTTTCCTTCTTGGCAATGAGATGAATTATAGATAAACATACATAATAGAGAGAATGTTTAATTTTACTTTTTGGGCGTGTCCCTCGCTGCGCTCGGGTCGGCGTGCTACGGGCTGACGGTGCTGCGCCCCGCCCACCCCCTGGGCAAGGGTAAAAGCGTGGGCGAGGGGCTTCGCACCAAGCCTCACGGCTTGCCCTCCGCATGCCTCACGCACGCAGCTATCAAACTAAATCCATTTACAAAAATCTTAACCTTGTAAGTACGTGAAAATAAACATTAAACAAGGTAAAAATACATTTTAACTTTGTAAGTTATTGAAAGTCAATTGAAAATAAGGTAAAACTTAAATATCCAGGGTTAAAGGGGTATAGAAAGTCTATGTATTCAAATTTTAATTCTGTATATACGTCATAATGAACTCAAAACAAGGTAAAACATTGCTACAAAATAAAATTCAACTCTTGTGTTTATCTTTGTATCATGATAAAAATCGCTAATCCTGCGTATGATGTTGTATTCAAGTATCTGATGGAAGATAACAAAATTGCCAAGTTACTTTTATCAGATTTATTGCAAGAGGAGATTATAGAGTTAGAAGTCAGACCGCAGGAGTATATAATGGATGTTATTTCCATGACTGTGTATCGCTTGGATTTTAATGCTAAAATAAAAAATGCCGATGGCACAGAAAAAGTGGTGTTAGTAGAAGTACAGAAAGCTAAATTTCCTACGGATATTTTACGGTTTAGACGGTATTTAGGGGAACAGTACTGTGCAGAACAAAACTTAATTAAAACAGAAAAAGATGGGTTCAAAGCTTTACCGATTATTACCGTATATTTTTTAGGTTATCCTTTGTCAAGCAATCCGCCGTATCCTGTGCTGCGCATACGCAGGAATGTTACAGACAACAGCACACAGGAGGTCATTGACATAAAAGATGAGTTTATTGAGTCTTTGACGCATGATTGTGTGATAGTACAGGTACCGAAGTTAAAAGAGACACGGCGAAATGAGTTAGAGATGATATTGTCTTTGTTTGATGAGCGGGAGTACAGGTATGAGATAAGTGTGAATGAGGAGGATTATCCCGAGCGGTATCGTGAGGTGATAAGGCGGTTGTTGAAGGCAGCTGCGTCGGAAGAGGTAAGAAAGAGCATGGAGATAGAGGATGAGATAATAGAGAGTTTTAAGATGGTAGAACGAGATAAAGAGAGATTAGCAGAGGAATTAAAGCAGGAAAAACAACGGGCAGAACAATTAGAGCAAGATAAAATCAATATAATAAAGGAGATGCTCAAGCGAGGCATATCCAAAGAGGTAGTCATACAGATTGCCAAAGTAGATGAAGCATTTTTAAGAAAACATAATTTGATGTGAGTTAGAATAGCATTTAACTTTGTAAATATCTGAAAATAAGTGCAAAACAAGATAAAAGGTTTTGATTTTACCTTATTTAGGCAAGAAATAAATCCAAGAATAGACATAACATGAAGTAAAACATCAAAATACGGTTTGCGTGAGGCATGCGGAGGGTGCGTGAGCAGTGCGAAGCGTAGCGCAGCACCGAAGCGATAGCGAAGCCCGTAGCACGCCGACCTTGTGGGCATGAGCGTCAGCGAAACGCCCCACAAGGACACGCCCAAAAAGTAAAATCATTTATTGGTCGTGGATACAATCTTTGTATGATAAAAAATATCGTAAATTTGATATTATGGATACAAAAATAGTGTTTATCTTACGAGTATTTAGAACTATATGAGAGTATTAGCTATTGATTACGGATTAAAACGCACGGGGCTCGCCATTTCTGACATTTTAAGAGTAACTGTTACGGGGTTACCTACTATCCCCTCGCAAGATATTTGGAAAAGACTTTCAGAATTACTACAACAGTATACAATAAAAACGATTGTTATAGGTTTGCCTAAAACTTTACAAAACACAGACACAGACATGACAAAACCCGTTCAAAATCTTTATGAACAAATAAAAAAGGTGTACCCTAATCAGGAGGTGATACTTTGGGATGAACGTTTAACCTCAGTCATGGCACAAAAAACACTTATAGAAGCAGGTTTATCTAAAAAGAAAAGGCAAAATAAAAAGCTTGTAGATCAGGTAAGTGCCACTCTGATACTACAAAGCTATTTGCAAAGTTTGTAAATGTATTATTTATTATTGTTTCTTTTTGAAAAGATAACGAGTGAGGTAAATACCTTGTTTGCCGCCGTCAGTAGGGCTTTGCACGCCTGCTGTCACTTTGTCTAACTCCCACCCTTTACCACATAGCTCGTTAATTTTAGTAACGATTTGTTTGTTATTAGAGGTGATGTTACCGAAATTGATACCCACCAAGCTGTAAAAGTTTTCCATATCAGTCTCTGTTGTGTTGCCTTTCTCATCTGTGATGAGCATTTTAGAGCGACCAAGCCCACCTGGGATAATAGACTCCACAGTAGTTACTTGCATATATACGTCGCCACCTGCATTGTTTTTAGGCTTAAAGCTCAGAAATAGCAAGGCAGTTGCTAGTAAGCAAGCCAAAGTCAGGCTGATTAATACGTAGTTTTTCATAGTAACTTAGTAAATTGGTGTTGCAAATATAGAGTTATTTTTTGTACAGTATGTAAATTTTGAATTAAAAATTACCAATAGAAAGCATAGCAAGGGTACAACCCTCTATAATCTCTATTCCTTTTTGAGAAGCCAAGGTTGCTAATTCCTCGTTTTCTGTACCTGGATTCATGATAATTCGCTTAGGTTGTAAATCAAGAATTAAGTTGTAGTATGATTTTTGGCGTTCTGGATTGAGGTACAAGGTGATGGTATCTATTTTAGGGTATGGCAAAGGTAAGGTGGTTAGGATATTCATGTCTCCCACCTTACCTTGTTTATTTCCTAACAGTATAGGGTTATGTCCGTATTTTTGTAATTGAATGGCAGCCTTGTAGCTGTAACGTTCAGGTTTATCGCTGGAACCCAAGACTAAAACGGTTTGGGTTTTCATCTTGTTTTTTAGAGCGTAACTTATAGGTTATGTTTATTTTGGTTAAGCTTCTGCTTTTTGGGTAGGTATCACGGAAACGTAAGACTTGCCCATGAATCCCCTTTTAAATACTACTATTCCATCTACTAAAGCAAACAAAGTGTGGTCTTTGCCCATACCTACGTTGTCTTTGGGATGATGTTTAGTACCTCTCTGGCGCACTATGATGTTGCCTGCTTTAGCAAATTGCCCGCCGAATATTTTGACTCCTAAGCGCTTACTGTGAGACTCGCGCCCGTTTTTTGATTTACCTTCTCCTTTTTTATGTGCCATTTTGTTACTTTCCTTTCTTAATGTAAAATGTCATTGATTAAGATTTTAGAAAATTGCTGACGGTGTCCTTTTTTGCGTTTATATCCTTTACGTCTTTTTTTCTTAAATACAATCACTTTATCCCCTTTAATAAGGGGTTCTAGTATTGTGGCTATAACTTTGGCGCCCTCTACAACAGGTGTACCTATCTTTACATTGCCTGCGTCTTCTATCAATAATACTTTGTCTAATTGTATTTGGGCGCCAGGAGTTGCTTCTTTAAGTTTATGTACAAAAAGTTCCTGATCTTTGCTTACCTTAAATTGTTGTCCAGCAATGTCTACAATTGCGTACATAGTCAGTATAGTCAATGAAAAAATGGACTGCAAAAATAGAAACTATATTTGAATTTACCAAAGCAGGTTTATACATTTTTTTTATGGTTTATTTTTGGGCGTGTTCTTACGGGTATAATCGCACCGTACCATAAGGACACCGCCCAAAACTTCTTGATAAACAACAAAAACAACATTGAAATTAAATACCTCTATCCTTGAAATGCTGCATAAAACTAATTGTAGGAGACTTTTCAAAAGCTGTACCTATAACAACCACATCAGCACCTGCATTGAAGAACTCTTGCATTTTTTTGGGTGAGTCTACCCCTCCCCCAACCCATATAGGAATAGATAAAGTTTGCTTTAATTCTGCTACAATAGCAGCATTAATCGTATTCTCTGCACCACTACCTGCTTCTAAATAAAGCATTTGCATACCCAAATATTGTCCTGCTAATCCTGTGGCTACAATAATATCCACTTTGTTGGCAGGTATAGGCATAGTTTGACTAATGTAAGATACAGAGGTAGGCTTTCCACTATCTATCAATATATATCCTACTGATATAGTCGGAATTTGATAGTGATAAATCAAAGGTGCTGCTAAAACGTGCTGCCCTATTAAAAAATCGGGATTACGCCCAGAAATGAGACATAAAAACAAAATGGCATCTACCGTAGGCACAATTTGTAGACTGCTTCCAGGGAACAGTAAAACAGGAATATTCACCTTTTGTTTCAAAAAATGTACTAAATCTTTCATAAATGCATTTTTTAGCAAGCTTCCACCTACTAAAAAATAATCCACGCCTGCGGCATAAGCTAAATCAGGAATTTTCTCTAAAAAATCTACTTTATCAGGGTCTATCAGCCAAGCTAAACGCCTTTCATCTTTAAGCGATATTATAGACCGCACTTTATTAGACCTATCTATCATGCACGGTGAATTTATTTAGTAAGCTCAGTCCCTTTGAACAAGGCTTCAACAAACTTTTTACGGTTAAATACTTGTAAATCAGTGGCTTTTTCGCCAACACCTATGTATTTTACAGGAATTTTGAATTGGTCGCTAATCCCAATGACAATGCCTCCCTTAGCCGTACCATCTAACTTAGTTAATGCAATTGCTGATACTTGCGTAGCTTCTGTAAAGGCTATCGCTTGTTGAATTGCGTTCTGACCTGTGCTTGCATCCAAAACTAAAAGAACTTCATGAGGTATATCTGGTTGAATTTTATCTGCAAATTTTTGGATAGTACGGCGTATTTTTGAAAGCTCGTCCATCAGTCCTTTTTTCGTTTGCAAACGCCCCGCAGTGTCAATAATAACTACGTCTACACCCATTTCTATACCCTTTTCTACTGTTTTGTAAGCTACGGTAGAAGGTTCTATATTCATTCCTAAATCTACTATTGGGACTTCTACCCTTTCTGCCCAAATTTTGAGTTGATCCACAGCTGCGGCACGAAAAGTATCCCCAGCTCCTAAAAGAACGGTATGTCCATTAAGCTTAAATTGTAAGGCTAACTTTCCAATAGTGGTCGTTTTACCCACTCCGTTTACACCAACTACTAAAATGATATAAGGCTTTTTTACATGGGCAGGTATAATAAAATCATGTACATCCTCTGTTTTGTTTTCCATCATTAAAGCAGCAATTTCCTCCTTCAAAAGGGTATTAAGTTCAGTAGTATTGATATATTTATCTCGTTTTACTCTCTCTTGTATCCGTTTAATAATTTTCAGCGTAGTATCTACCCCTACATCACTGGATACCAAAATCTCCTCTAAATTGTCTAATACTTCGTCATCAATAGTGCTTTTACCAATAATAGCACGGCTAATTTTACTAAAAAAACCTTGTTTAGTTTTGCTCAGTCCTTCTTGAAGCTGCTCCTCTTGCTCTTTCTGAATTTCTTCCTTATTTTTTTTCTTGAAAATATCAAATAATCCCATATTATTAAAGTGCTTGCGTTTGCAAATTTGAGAATAAAACTCAGATATACCAAACCCTCTACTCAATTTTACCTCTAATTCTTATTTTACATGAAACTTTTTTGTTAAAATCGTAACTTTTTTCTTTATTAGTTGTTTGGACTATTAAACTCATTCCGTACTATGATAACCAAGGAAAAAATAATTGAAGCACTAAGTCATGTTCAAGAACCCGACTTGGGAAAGGATCTCATCACCTTGAACATGGTCAAAGACATCACTGTTGACGGAAATAAAGTAGAATTTACGGTTGTATTAACTACTCCTGCATGCCCGCTTAAAGAAGCGATTGAGCAGGCTTGTGTAAATGCTATTAAACTTATGGTGGATAAAGAAGCGGTTGTCAAAGTAAATATGACCGCCAGCGTAACCAGCCGAAGAGAAGAAAGCAGGACTGTGTTACCAGGTGTTAAAAACATCATAGCCGTAGTTTCAGGGAAAGGAGGTGTAGGCAAATCTACGGTAGCTACTAATTTAGCCATAGCATTATCTCAAATGGGTGCAAAGGTAGGAATTATAGATGCTGATATTTACGGACCCAGCATGCCTTTAATGTTTGGTCTTGAAGGAAAAAAACCCAGTGTAACCCAAATTCAAGGTAAAAACTATCTCGTTCCCATTGAGAAATATGGAGTAAAAGTATTATCTATTGGTTTTTTAGTTGACCCAAAGCAAGCTACTATATGGCGAGGACCCATAGCTTCTTCTGCTCTACGCCAGTTTGTCAATGATACAGATTGGGGAGAATTAGACTATCTTGTAGTAGATATGCCGCCAGGTACGGGAGATATACATTTGACTTTGGTACAAACCGTACCTGTAACAGGCGCGGTAATTGTAACTACACCGCAGCCCGTTGCTTTGGCTGACGCGCGCAAAGCAATCAGTATGTTCCAAACGCCACAAATCAATGTTCCGATATTAGGTATCGTAGAAAATATGGCATATTTTACCCCTGCTGAACTACCCGAGAACAAATACTATATCTTCGGAAAAGATGGGGGCGCTAATTTGGCTAAGGAACTCAACGTCGTTTTATTAGGTCAAATTCCGATAGTACAGAGTATTCGTGAGGGTGGGGACGCGGGAATTCCTGCTGCTGTCAATGAAAAAGACCCTATTACGCAAAGAGCCTTTTTATCTTTGGGCGAACAGGTAGCTAGACAAATAGCCATACGGAACGCATCTCTGGCACCTACTCAAAAGGTGGAGATTACGATACATTAAAAAATCTTCAGATGCAAGCTATTCGGATGATTTTATGACTCAAATTTATTTTGGGCGTGCCCCTTCGCTGCGCTCGGGTCGGGCTACTCCGCACTACGCGTTCGCTTCGGTGCTACGCTACGCTCCGCACTGCCTAACGGCATGCTCCGTATCCCTCACGCAAGCAGTATTTTGATGTTTTGCCTTTGTTTGTGTACATACTTTCGCTTTACCTTGTTTGATGTTGATTATCAAACGCTTACAAGATTAAAATTTTTTACCTTGTTTCAAATGCCGTTACTTTACTTTGTTTTACATTGATTTTCAATTATTTGCAAGGTTAAACCTTGAATACATGCACTTTTTTACCACATTTTAACCCTGAGTAATTACCTTTTACTTTATTTTCAATTGATTTTGATTTAGTTACAAATTTAAATTTTGTTTTTACCTTGATTAGAATTGATTATCAAGTACTTACAAGGTA
>JANWVE010000105.1 GCA_025057675.1 Bacteroidia bacterium | reverse complement strand
TACGATAGATAGTGCAGCCGAAGCAGACCATGTTTTTTCAATGCTTATGGGCGATGACGTAGCCCCTCGCAGAGAGTTTATAGAACAAAATGCTAAATATGCTAAAATTGATGCTTAAAAGATTATGAAAACGATATCCACAAACCTTCATGAAATGCTCGCAAAGAACATTTTCTATGTTCCTCCTTTTCAAAGAGCATACGCCTGGACCAAAAATGAAATTGAGAGATATTTTAGTGACGTAATGAGAATCGTAACGTCTGAGCTAGATAGCACACAATCGGACAAACTAGAACATTTTTTTGGTACAATTGTATTAAAAGAAGAAAAAGAAGGTTTTGATAGCAAGTATATTATAGTAGATGGACAGCAGCGACTAACCACCACTCTGCTATTTTTAATAGCACTGCGCGACTTAGAAGTGGATATAACTATTAGAAAAAAAATCACAGATACATTTCTAAAAAGTCCTAATTCACCATTTACAGATAAAATAAAACTCAAACAAGTAACAAAAGACTGGGAAGCTTACAAAGCATTAATCAATGAAAGCGAACCACCAAAAGGAATTATTAATAGTGCCTACCAATTATTTAAGCAGCTTATCACAAGACAAAGAGATACTCTTTCTTTGAGTACAAATCAATATATTGTCGCGTTGAGTAAAATGAATGTAGCAGTTATCTTTTTAGATGAACGTCCTCATAAGGGAGAAGATCCACAAGTTATTTTTGAAACGCTTAATTCATTAGGTAAACCATTGAGTTTAGCTGATTTAGTCAGGAACTATATTCTACTAAAGCTACCCAGTTTCCATCAAACAAATACTTATGAAAACGTATGGTACCCCAAAGTAGAATCTGTTTTGTTAGATAATACTTCAAAATTTATCCGAGATTATTTGCAGTACAAACTAAATAAGCCGATAAAAGTAGTCAATGACGCAAACACAAAAGAGATTTATCAAGTATTCAAGGATTTTGTAAATAATAAATCTATTTTTAACAACTACAATGAGTTTATTGAAGACATTACACGCTACCCACAGTGGTACAAGTGGATTACTAATGAATACATAACCGAAACCATTTCTAGTAATTCTACTAAGGATAAAGAAATTAAAGAATTACTAAGAAATATTTTTCATGACATTAAGTCTGAAGCTTTCAAACCTTTCGTTCTTGGATTACTAGAATACCATCAGACAGGAAAAAATGGTCTTTATCTTGGTGATGAAAAGTTTGTAGAGACTCTTCAATACATTAGAACATATCTTATTCGTAGAAGAATATTAGGTTTAGCCCAAGGCGAAAATAGAGAAATAGTTTCTCTTTGCAAGAATGTTGAGTCTCTAGTTAAGGGCAATGTCTCAATACTAGATTTACTAAGTAAAATGTTTTATGCATTAAGAATGCCAAATGACGTAGAAGTTAGAGAGTATTTAGAAGATGCAGATTTCTATAAAGAGTCTACCCGTTATGTAAAATTTGTACTTGGCAAAATAGAGGAATATAACAGCAAGGTTTCGGTTAATTTCCGGGACCCAAAAATTACTATCGAGCACATAATGCCAAAAGAATGTACTCCTGAATGGAAGGATGAGCTAGGTCCTGGTTATGGAAGAATTCATAGTGAACTTCTACATAACATAGGTAACCTTATCTTGACAGAATTTAATAGTGAAATGGGTGCAAAGCCTTTCAAAGAAAAACAGGAAAAACTAAAAAAATCCAATTTAAGTTTTAGACAATTTATTCTAAGTGTACAAAAGTGGGACGAAGACACTATACTAGCCCATAGAGACCTAATGATTCAAAACTTCTTGAATACTTTTTCACTACCTGAAGAATACAAAAATAAAAATAATTGGAATGAATATTCTTATGACTTAACAACAGATATAATAAGTCCTACGGAGCAGGAAATTGATATAATTGTTGAACATAGAAAACCAAGATTGTTAATTATAGATGACACCTTACGATACGAGGTTAAAACATGGAAAGAAGTGATGATAAAATTTATTAGATACATTTACAAACATCATGACTTTAATACTATCCTTGATAAGCAAAATCAGAACTATATATTCGGGCGTGAATGCGGAATTATTACAGGAATTGAGTTAAAAGAAAAATATGAAAGAGAACCTACTGTTGCTAAGAGGGACTATAGAAGTATAGACAATGAAGAAGTAACCAAAAATAACATCAAAGATAACCAATACTACATTCACACACTTATGTCTGCACCTACTTGTATGACTCGCTTGTCCCGAATGATGGAAATTTTTAATATGCCCGATGAATCTGTCAAAATTCACTTAAAACCATTGAAGGAAAAAAGATAATTTTTTAGTATAAAAACTAATTTTATTAAAAACGCTTGTTATACTAAATAAACAGAAAAATAATTTTCATTTTTTGGGCGTGCCCCTTGCTACGCAAGGGTCGGGGCATTCCGCACTACGCTAACGCTTCGGTACTTCGCTGCGCTTCGTACTGCCCTTACGGGCATGCTTCATGCCCCTCACGCAGATAACATAACCAATTATGTCTTTACCTTGTTTAAGCTTGAAGTACAACCACTTACAAGCTAAAACTTTGCATAAGAAACAGAGAAATGATGGTTTCAGAGATTCCTTGCGTGAGGCATGCGGAGGGCGTGCGTCAGCACGGTGCGAAGCCCCCCGCACACGCCTTTAACTCCATAACCAGGGGGTGGGCGGGTGGGGCGCAGCACCGAAGCGATAGCGCAGCCCGTAGCACGCCGACCCGAGCGCAGCGAGGGACACGCCCAAAAGAAAAATCTGAATCTATCCTTAAACCTTGCAAAATAACCCTAATTAGTATTATGCAGGGTCAACATTGATAATTATACGCGTTTTTTTATGTTCCTCTTGTTCATAAAAAGTCCTTATACTATTGAGAATAACTTGCTTAGCTGTGCTAACAGATTTATTTCTGTCAATTTTAAGCAATATGTTCATGTGATATTCGTTTTTTACTCGGGGGATAAGAGCAAACTCTGGTCCGAGTAAAAAATCACCAAAAGTAGGTTTGAGCATTTGTGCTAAGTATTGAGCATGTTTAATCAGTTTTTCTTTGTCTTTATGACGAAGTTCTAAAAATATCAATCGGCAGAGCGGAGGATAAAAAGATTTTCTTCGGCTTTCCATCTCTATCTCATAAAATTCTTTGTTTTGGTGCTGGGTAAGCATAGTTAGTACAGGGTGCTTAGGGTTAAGCGTTTGAAGGATTACCTTTCCTACTTCATTTCCTCGCCCTGCTCTACCACTGACCTGAGTAAGCATTTGAAAGGCTCGTTCAGAAGCTCTAAAATCAGGGTAACGCAGCATTTGGTCTGCATCAATAACTCCTACCACTCCCACCGTTTCAAAATCTAACCCTTTGGATACCATTTGTGTACCAATAAGAATATCCGTTTTCTGCTGTTCGAAATCAGTGATAATTTTAATATAATTGTTTTTACCGCGTGTGGTATCCAAGTCCATGCGAGCAATTCGGGCTTCGGGAAAAAGAATTTGAATATCTTGCTCTATGCGTTCTGTACCTATACCTACCTGGCGCCAATCTGTACTATCACAATTAGGACAATGTAAAGGAATAAACTCTTGATAACCGCAGTAATGACATTTTAATTTACGTTCGTTTTTATGCACTGTCAGAGAGATATCACAGTGTTGGCACATATTAACGTATCCGCAAGCCATGCATTCCATCATAGGTGCATAACCCCTACGATTTTGAAATAAAATAACTTGTTTTTTTTGAGCAAGGCATTCCTCTATGGCGTTGAGTAAAGTATCAGAATAGAAATTAGCTACTTTTTGTTGTTCAGGAGTGTATTTTTCAAGATTACGTTCTTTGCGCTCTTTTTTCATATCTACGAGTACAATTTCAGGCATGCCGTGTTCGGATATCCTGACGTGCATATCTACTTTTTTATAGCGTTCTTGCATGGCATTGTAGTAGCTTTCCATAGAGGGAGTAGCTGACCCAAAAATGAGCTTTGCACCATGTAGATTAGCTAAAATATGAGCCACATCACGTGCGTGATAGCGAGGATTGGGTTCGTGTTGTTTGAACGTGCTTTCATGCTCTTCATCAATAATAATTAAACCTAAGTTCTGAAAAGGTAAAAATATTCCTGACCGTACGGCAATAACAAGTTTGAATTGTCTTTGTTTTACCTTGTTCCATATTTCTATGCGTTCATTATCTGAAAAACGAGAATGATATACTCCTACTTGCTCTTCTCCAAAATTTGCCATCAAACGCTGGATGATTTGCTTCGTAAGTGCAATTTCGGGTAAAAGAAAAAGAACTTGTTTATCCATAGCGATGAATTTTTTTATAGTTTCAATATATACTTGTGTCTTTCCGCTTCCTGTAACGCCATGCAGTAGAATAGGGCGACTATTAGGTTTAGCAAATTCATTGTCTATCTCATTAAGAGCATGTATTTGAGAGGGTTTAAGGTTAAAATTAGGTAGTTCTACTTTACCAAGTTGATGTAAATTTCTATCTTGTTGTATTTCTTTTATTATCACCAAGCCTTTATCTACAAGAGCTTTGAGTGCAGTAAGATTAGATTTAGAGAGTTCTATGGCATTTTTTTGCGTTAGGGGCACTTTACGTAATTGATGTTGTACAATAATCATGAACAAATCGCTTTGTTTAGGTGCATTTTTTAGGCTATCAAAGATAGCAACACCCTGTTTGTTGAGATCGATATTTGGGGCTACCTCCACCATAGGTATCGTTTTGGCGCGATAGTTTTCCTCAATGATAGTGTAGACAACTATCATTTCGCGTTCTCGCAGATACTTTAATCTACTTTGGACATTTTTAATATCTAATTTTTTAGTGATTTGGGCATATTCTATGGGTGCATTTTCCATGATATAGCGAAGCAGTTGCAAGTCTTTTTCATCCAATCCTGCTACATCGCCGTCAAAAAAAGGATGTATTTGCACCATCAATTTAGATTTAAGTTTGAAATTCGCAGGCAGGGCAGCTTGGAATACCTCACCAAGCGTACAACAGTAATAATTAGCAATAAACTCAAATAATTTAATTTGTTTTTCGTCAATTAGTATCTCTTCGTCTAAAACTTCTTTTATAGGTTTGATAGCAAATTTGGGTGCTTCTTCTGTATAATGGGTTTTATATATCAATCCTGTTAGTGTTCTATTTTTACCAAACGGTGCAAGGACTCGTTTTCCTACGGCTATTTGTTCTTTACATTCGTCGGGGATAAGGTAAGTAAAAGTATCTTGAAGGTGCGTAGGTAAAATGACCTCAGCTAAATGATACATTATGCAAAGATAATTAAAAAATTAGTTTTTTGCACAAAAGTCAAGTGCGGATATAAGTTTCTAAGAGGATATCTTTCTTGACGGGGTAGAGTTCAAGTTTTATTTTGATTTTTTTGGGCGTGTCCCTCGCTGCGCTCGGGTCGGCGTGCTGCGGGCTGCGCTATCGCTTCGGTGCTTCGCTGCGCTCCGCACTGCTGACGCACCCTCCGCATGCCTCACGCGAGCTGTATTGAGATGTTTTACCTTGTTTTTAGATGTATCCTTGCTTTACCTTGTTTGATATTGATTATCAAATATTTACAAGGTTAAAATTTTTTACCTTGTTTGAAATGTTGTTATTTTGTATTGTTTTGTACTCATTTTCAATGATTTACAAAGTTAAACCTTGAATATATCAACTTCTTACAACTCTTTAACTCTAATTAACTCTAAGCATTCAAGTTTTATCTTATTTTCAATTGATTTTCAACAACTTACAAGTTTAAAATATATTTTTATTTTGTTCAGTGTTCATTTTCAGGTACTTACAAGATAAATCTTTGAATAAATAGATTCTGCCAACCTGCAAGGTACTCTGCGTGAGGCATGCGGAGGGCGTGCGTCAGCACGGTGCGAAGCCCCTCGCCTACGCTTTTACTCTTGCCCAGGGGGTGGGGCGCAGCACCGTTAGCCCGTAGCACGCCGACCTTGCCCACACGAGCGCAGCGAGACGTGGGCAAGGACACGCCCAAAAAAGAATTAAAAAACTTAAGCCTTCAAGATAGTAATAAGTTATAGCCGCACTATTCTATTTCGCAAATAATGATCTATTAACACAAGAGCAGTCATAGCTTCTACAATAGGTACGGCACGGGGAAGTACGCAAGGATCATGTCTGCCTTTTGCTTGGATTTCTACTACTTCGCCCTGCATATTAACTGTTTTCTGAGATTTGAGAATAGTTGCTGTGGGTTTGAAAGCTACTCTAAAAATAATAGGTTCGCCGTTAGTTATACCTCCCTGTATACCTCCTGAGTGATTAGTTTGTGTATGTATCTGACCTTGTTCATCTGTATAAAAAGCATCATTAAGTTGAGAACCTTTGTAAAATACACTATCAAAACCTGAACCGTACTCAAATCCCTTAGCGGCATTGATAGAAAGCATTGCCTTAGCTAAATCAGCGGATATTTTATCAAAAACAGGTTCGCCTAAACCAATCGGAGCATTCCGCACTACGCCTGTAATAATACCACCGAGTGAGTCGCCTTGGGTTTTGGCTTCTAAAATAGCTTGCTGCATCTCCGCAGATGCCTTTTTATCAGGACATCGTACTATGCTTTGTTCTATATCTTGTACCTGAACCTTTTGAGGTTCTATTTGACTTTGTATTTTCCATATTTGACTTACGTATGCTAAAATTTCTACATTAGTGTAATATTTAAGAATTTGTTTGGCAACAGACCCTGCGGCTACTCGGGCTAAGGTTTCACGGGCGGAAGCTCTACCTCCTCCGCTCGAAGATTTAATCCCATACTTTTTGAAATAGGTAAAATCTGCGTGTGAAGGTCTAAATACCTCCGCTAAATGAGCATAATCCTGAGGTTTAGCATCTTGATTGTAAACTAGTAAAAGTATAGGAGTACCTAAAGATATACCTTGTTCTATCCCAGATAAAATATGTACAAGGTCGGGTTCTTGGCGTGGAGTAGTGAGTATATTTTGTCCAGGTTTTCTGCGGTTGAGTTCATACTGTATATTTTCTATACATATAGGAACACCTGCAGGACAGCCTTCTATAACTACTCCCACTGCACCTCCATGTGACTCCCCAAAGGTATGAATACAAAAAGCTTTACCGAAAGTACTTCCTTGCATAAACAGACCTCTAAATTAACGTAAATTCACATCATTCTGCACTTTACATCATTTAGTTATATGCGGTTTATTGATAATCAAAATTATACAGGAAAAGTTTTAATTTTTGAACTTATTCACCAAGGCTTAAAATTAAGGTTTGTTACAAAAAATTTTGAGATTTATACACTTTGCATATAACTTTGCACGCTGTTTTATCGAACTCAAAATTAAGCAAATATGAATCAAAGCGTCATTTATCTTGTTCCCGTATTAGGTTTATTAGCGTTGGGATACACTTTCTTACGTTCAAGATGGGTAGCAACCCAAGACCCAGGAGATAAACGTATGCAAGAGATAGGTTCTTATATTGCCCGAGGTGCTATGTCCTTTCTCAAAGCAGAATATAAGATATTAGCTATTTTTGTAATGGTAGCAGCAATTTTATTAGGTGCTTTATCCTGGAATGACCCAAAATCCTCACCTTTTATTATTTTAGCCTTTATTGTAGGCGCTACTTTTTCAGGCACAGCAGGTTTTTTAGGTATGCGCATTGCAACCAAGGCAAATTATAGAACTGCCCAAGCAGCAAAATCTTCTATTTCTAAGGCTCTCAACATTTCTTTTACAGGCGGAGCTGTAATGGGCATTAGTGTAGTATCTTTGGGAATAGTTGGGTTAGGCGCTTTATTTATTTTATTTAACTACATGTTTAATAGTAATGGTGCTAATGGCAGCCAGCTGCACAGAGTTCTGAACGTATTAACAGGTTTTTCTTTGGGTGCTGAAAGTATTGCTCTATTTGCCCGCGTAGGAGGAGGTATTTATACCAAAGCGGCTGATGTAGGAGCAGATTTAGTGGGTAAAGTAGAAGCAGGTATTCCTGAAGATGACCCTCGTAACCCCGCAGTAATAGCCGATAACGTAGGTGATAATGTAGGTGATGTAGCAGGTATGGGCGCAGATTTATTTGGTTCTTATGTCAGTACAGTGTTAGCTACTATGGTATTAGGTGCTTCTGTTTTTGTAGTCGGTGATGCTTTTGGTGGACTATCTACAACCATTTTACCTTTGATAGTGGCAGTATTAGGGGTTATTTTTTCTATCGTAGGGACGTTATTTGTTCGTACTTCTGATGCTAAGCCTAAACCACAAATGGCACTTAACTTAGGAAACTGGGGGGCAATTATACTCACAGTAATTGCTTCTTATTTTGTAATTAACTGGATGCTTCCCCCAAAGTTTATTGTAGGCACAAAAGAATATACCCCCATGAATGTATTTGGTTCGGTAGCCATTGGGTTGATTGTAGGTGCTTTGATTAGCATTATCACAGAGTACTACTGCTCTATGGGTAGAAAACCCGTAAATACTATTGTACGGCAGTCATCAACGGGACCTGCTACAAACATCATTGCAGGGTTAAGTGTAGGGATGTCCTCTACTTTTTTACCGATTTTAGTATTAAGTGTAGGAATTGTAGCATCTTATTACATGGCAGGGCTGTATGGAGTGGCTATGGCTGCCTCGGGTATGATGGCTACTACAGGAATGCAACTAGCTATTGATGCTTTCGGACCCATCGCAGACAACGCAGGCGGAATAGCAGAAATGAGCGGACTACCCAAAGAAGTACGTGAAAAAACAGATATTTTAGATGCCGTAGGTAACACTACGGCAGCTATTGGAAAAGGGTTTGCTATTGCATCTGCGGCTTTAACGGCATTAGCTCTATTTGCTGCCTTTATGGAAACCACAGGGTTAGAAAAAATTGACATTTCTAATGCTAAAGTATTAGGTGGTTTATTTATCGGTGCCATGGTGCCGTACCTTTTCTCTTCGCTGGCAATGAGTGCCGTAGGAAAAGCCGCTAACAAAATGGTAGAAGAAGTACGCAGACAGTTTAAAGAAATTAAAGGTTTATTAGAAGGAAAAGAAGGCGTTGAACCTGATTATGAAAAATGTGTTTCAATTGCTACCCAAGCAGCGCTTACTCAAATGATAGCCCCGGGTTTATTAGCGTTACTTGTACCTGTAATTGTGGGATTTGCCGCAGGTGCAGAGGTATTAGGGGGAGTATTAGCAGGGGTTACTACTTCGGGGGTTCTCATGGCTATCTTTCAATCTAATGCAGGTGGCGCATGGGATAACGCAAAAAAATCCTTTGAGAAAGGGGTAGATATTAACGGTAAAAAGTATTTCAAGGGTTCAGACCCTCACAAAGCAGCCGTAATCGGAGATACAGTAGGCGATCCTTTCAAAGATACATCAGGACCTTCTATGAACATTTTAATTAAACTGATGTCAATTGTGTCTTTAATTATCGCGCCTGCACTAGCTAAAATGATATAAATAAAATCATATCAAAATCAGATGGAAAGCACAGTACTTTCTGTGCTTTTTTTATTTTATTGAGGTTATTTCTTTTTGGGCGTGTCCCTCGCTGCGCTCGGGTCGGGCTACTCCGCACTACGCTCACGCTCGGTGCTTCGCACTGCCTGACGGCATGCTCCGTATCCCTCACGCAGCAGCTGTTCAATGTTTTACATGATTTTTAGACATACATTAGCTTTACCTTGTTTAATATCGGTTATCAACTGCTTACAAGGTTAAAATTTTTTACCTTATTTCAAATGGTCTTATTTTATCTTGTTTTACATTCATTTTCAAGTATATACAAGCGTAAGCCTTGAATACACGGACTTTTGATAACCCTCTTACCCTGATTCCCAAAATTTTACTTTATTTTGAATTGATTTTCAATAATTTACAAGATTAAAGTATGTTTTTACTTTATTTTATATTGATTTTCAAGTACTTACAAAGTTAACGTTTGAATAACTGGGGTTAGTATACTTGCTGCGTGCGTGAGGCATGCGGAGGGCAAGCCGTCAGGCTTGGTGCGAAGCCCCCCGCACACGCCCCTAACCCCATGACCAGGGGGTGGGCGGGTGGGGCGTAGCACCGTCAGCCCGTAGCACGCCGACCTTGTGGGCATACGCGCAGCGTAACG
>JANWVE010000104.1 GCA_025057675.1 Bacteroidia bacterium | reverse complement strand
CTTTTCTAAAACCTGTAATGTGTGTGCCGCCTTCATGCGTGTTGATATTGTTGACATAAGAATGTACATTTTCATTGTAGGAATTATTGTATTGCATAGCTAGCTGCACAGGGACGCCATTTTTTTCACCTTCAATGTAGATAGGTTCAGGGTTGATGGGTTCTCGGTTATTATCCAAGTACTTGACAAATTCAGTCAAGCCATGTTCAGAGTAGAAAGTTTCTTGGATATTATCTCGCTCATCTTTAAGGTGAATGGTCAGTCCTTTGTTCAAGTAAGCTAGTTCTCGTATGCGTGAAGCCAAAGTGTCGTACTTATACTCATGAACGCTGAATATAGATCTATCAGGTTCAAAATAGACTTCTGTGCCGCGTTTATCGGTTTTGCCTATTTCTACTACTTCACTGATAGGTGCTCCGCAGCGATATTCTTGTTGTTTAATTACTCCGTCTCTGAAAACGCGTGCGCGCAAGTATGTACTTAATGCATTTACACAGCTTACGCCTACGCCATGTAGTCCGCCGGATATTTTATAGGTTCCTTTGTCAAATTTACCTCCTGCGTGAAGTACAGTCATTACTACTTCCAAAGCAGATTTTCCTTCTGTTGGATGAATATCTGTCGGGATGCCTCTGCCGTTATCTAATACTGTGATGGCGTTATTTGCATGTATGGTAACATGTATTTCTGTACAGTATCCTGCTAATGCTTCATCAATAGAGTTATCTAATACTTCATAAACTAAATGATGTAAGCCTCTAAAATTAGTGTCCCCAATATACATGCTTGGGCGTTTGCGTACAGCTTCTAAACCTTCTAAAACTTGGATATTACTTGCACTGTACGTGTTCGTTTCGGTTATTACTTCGCTCATACTATTGGCTTGCAATTTATGATTTTTTTATAAGGTAGCCAAATTCAGGTACATGTAAGGTTGTTTTTATTTTGGGCGTGTCCCTCGCTGCGCTTCGGGTCGGGCTACTGCGCACTACGCGTTCGCTTCGGTGCTACGCTGCGCTCCGCACTGCCTAATGGCATGCTCCGTATCCCTCACGCAAAGCTGTATTTTGATGTTTTACCTTGTTTGTAGATATACCCTTACTTTACCTTGTTTAACGCTCATTATCAAGTACTTACAAGGTTAAAATTTTTTACCTTGTTTGAGCTGCGTGCGTTTTATCTTGTTTTGTGTTCATTTTCAGATACTTACAATGTAAAATTTGAATAAATGGAGTTAATTTACTTGCCGTTTGCGTGAGGCATGCGGAGGGCAAGCCGTCAGGCTTGGTGCGAAGCCCCCTCGCACACGCCCTTAACCCTATGACCAGGGGGTGGGCGGGTGGGGCGTAGCACCGTTAGCCCGTAGCACGCCGACCTTGTGGGCATACGCGCAGCGTAACGCCCACAAGGACACGCCCAAAAAATTAAAATTTAATCTTCGTCTGCTGTCTTTTGTGTAAAAGAAAAATAGACCTAATATGGCAAAATCAAATTTTGTAAACGACCCAACATCAATACTAATTTCTAAAATTCTTTTAACCCTTTTGATACCCTTCACCTTTTGTATCTATCAAAAAAGCCTAAAAATCTTGCTCATATTCAAGACTGATGTTAATTTTATTTTTCGGTTTTATCCTTATATCTTTGTAGCCCATTCGCAAAAGTATGACAAACTGGTTTAAGCGAGAAAAAGAAAACATCAAAACCTTAACCGAACAAAAACGCGAAACCCCTGATGGACTTTGGACGAAATGCCCCTCCTGTAAAAAATCCCTACATATCCGACAATTGCAAGATAATTGTTATGTATGCCCTTTTTGTGATTATCATCATAACATAGGTTCTGAAGAATATTTCCAACTACTATTAGATAACAACGAATTTACAGAAATTGCAGCTAACCTAACCGCTGTAGATGTACTCAAATTTGTAGATACCAAACCTTACAGCGAACGAATTACAGCTACCCAAAAAAAAACAAATCTCAAAGATGCTATTCGGGTAGCAGTAGGTAAAATGAACAAATTAGAGTTAGTTATTGCTTGCATGGACTTTGACTTTATTGGTGGAAGTATGGGCAGTGTAGTAGGAGAGAAAATTGCCCGAGCTATAGACTATTCTATTGAAAATCATTTATCTTTGCTTATTATCTCTAAAAGTGGTGGAGCCAGAATGATGGAAAGTGCTATCAGCTTGATGCAAATGGCAAAAACTGCAGCTAAACTCGCTGTTTTAGCCCAACATAAATTGCCCTACATTTCTCTATGTACTAATCCAACTACTGGGGGAGTTACAGCCAGCTTCGCCATGCTCGGAGATATTAACCTCGCTGAACCCAAAGCTCTTATTGGCTTTGCAGGACCCAGAGTAATCGAACAAACCATCGGAAAACCTCTCCCCGAAGGATTTCAAACCGCAGAATTTTTATTAGAGCATGGCTTTTTAGATGCTATCGTACATAGAAAAGAACTCAAAGAGACTTTGTCTAAATTGTTTAATTTACTCTTACACTAACATAAAATCATGAATTATCTTGACCAATTCCAAATAGAAAAAGAATGGCAAGTCTGGCAAAAAAAACTTAATCTACATTTTGCACAGGAACTTTCACTAGAAGGAGTTCTACTTTTTATTGGTATCAGGGAGTTAGGATGGGGTAGAGTCGAATTAGACAAAGAACTTAAAACTCGCCTGATAGACATAGGGATATGCGCGGTATTATCACAGTCAGGATACTTTTCACTCCAAGGTAAAGACGAAAATAATTTTCCCATTTACCAAAATACCTTAAATCTACCAAAAATGTCTCAAAAAGAGCAAGAAGTTTTACTTAAACAACACATTATAGCCTATCTCAAAAGCATAAATTTTTAGTTTTAGCGTAAAGATTGTTCGGAATTTTACACATAAATGATATTCATGTAAATCAGGGATATATTTATTTTTTGGGGCGTGTCCCTTCGCTGCGCTCGGGTCGGCGTGCTACGGGCTACGCTATCGCTTCGGTGCTTCGCTGCGCTACGCACTGCTGACGCACCCTCCGCATGCCTCACGCAGCAGCGTTTGGATGTTTTACCTTGTTTTTAGACATATTCTTACTTTTACCTTGTTTAATGTTGATTATCAAGTATTTACAACGTTAAAATTTTTTATCTTGTTTGAGATACGCTCGTTTTATCTTATTTTTTATTCATTTTCAAGCATTTACAAAGTTAAAACGGATTTTTATTTTGTTTAATAATCATTTTCAGTTACTTACAAGATAAATCTTTGAATAAACAGACTCTGCCAACCTGCAAAGGTTCTTGCGTGAGGCATGCGAAGGGCAAGCCCTCAGGCTTGGTGCGAAGCCCCTCGCCCACTCTTTCACTCTTGCCCAGGGGGTGGGCGGGTGGGGCGTAGCACCGTTAGCCCGCAGCACGCCGACCTTGCTTGCATGAACGCAGCGAAACGCAAGCAAGGACACGCCCAAAAAAATTATAATTCCACAACACCCTCAACCTACCCCTTGATACAAGTGTAAAGAAAAAGCCAAAGCCTTTTCTTTGAATAAAACCTTCATTTTTGACCACAAACCCTTAAAAAAATCACTGCTGCGATAGTTTTCTAAATCTTGCTTGTCTTTCCACACACTATGCACACAAAAACGCCCGTACAAATCAATATCCTTATACAAAGCTAAATGCATACAACCAGGATATTTTTTGATTTGAGGAGCGTGTTGTTCAAATAAAGCTAAAAATTCTTGCACTGTGTTTTCGTGAAAAGTCAGAACAACAATACGAATTAGCATATACAAAAATACACGAATAAGTATTAAACTTGCACCTAAATTGAGCAGTTATATAAATATGCTACAATACTTCAAAAAAAAGCGATTAGAATACTGGTTTCACACGGGTTTAGCTACATTAGAAAATGGTCTGTATGAACGCGCTCTTAAATACGGAAAACGTATCATTGCTCAATACCCCGACTTTTCAGGAGGATATGATATTTTAGCCAGCGCATTAGAAGGATTAGGAAAAAATGACGCAGCTTTCACAGTATTAGAAGAAGGTGTTAAAAAAGCACCACAATCTTATATTTTGTGGGAAAAGTTGGGATTACAGTATTCACTAAGAGAAAAATATGAAAATGCTATCGAATGCTTTGATAAAGCTATTGCTATCGATAATAAAGTGGAAAGCTTGCACTATAACAAAGCGATTGCTTTGGCTAATATGAACAAACTATATGAAGCACTATCTTGTCTTGAAACAATCATCAATATCAATGACGAATTTTTTATGGCATACATCTTACAAGCCTCTATTTTGAATAAGTTGGGCGCACTTTCTAATCAAACAGAACCTATAGATAAAGCTATTGAACGGATGGAAATTTTACAAAAAGTCCCTTTTGAACGTTTTGGAGTAAGTAATAAATACGAGTTAGAATACAAAATCCATGAGAATTTACTACATTCCTATTTACTCAAAGAAGACATGGATAAAGTAAAAGAGTTAGAACAAAAATTGGAGGAGTTGAAAAAACGTAAAAAGTGATATCAAGATGCTTTTAGCCATAGAGTCCTCTTGTGATGAAACAGCAGCCGCAGTCTGCGACTTAGAAGGTAAGATACGTTCTAATGTACTACGAAGCCAAGCCATTCATGCTAAATATGGAGGGGTTATTCCAGAGTTAGCTTCCCGTGCGCATCAGCAAAGTATTGTTACTGTAGTGCAGCATGCCTTGCAGCAAGCAGGAATTACAAAAAATGAAGTAAAGGCAATAGCTGTAACGCAAGGTCCTGGGTTAATGGGCGCTTTATTAGTAGGTGTCCATTTTGCAAAAGGTTTTGCTTTGTCAAAAAATATACCGCTGATAGCCGTCAATCACATACAAGCGCATGTTTTAGCCCATTTAATAGAGCATCCTAACATAGAGTACCCCTTTTTATGTTTGTTGGTTTCGGGTGGGCATACTCAAATTATGTGGGTTAAAAGTCCATTAGAGATGAAAGTAGTAGGCCAAACTCTAGATGATGCCGCAGGAGAAGCTTTTGATAAAGGTGCAAAAATGTTAGGTTTTACCTATCCTGGCGGACCTTTGATAGACAAATATGCCCAAAAAGGTAATTCAGATTTCTATCCCTTTCCGATTGCAAATGTTCCCGATTTCAATTACAGCTTCTCAGGCTTAAAGACGGCACTTTTATACTATTTGCAAAAACAAAATACAGATTTTGTTCAACTACATTTAGCAGATATTTGTGCATCTTATCAAAAAGCTATTACCCAAGCGTTATTAGATAAATTCGCGTTAGCTATTCAAAAGTACGGACCTAAGGTCATAACTTTATCAGGAGGGGTAGCGGCTAATTCTTATATTCGTACAAAGTTTTTGGAGTTAGGTAAAAAGTTTAATTTAGAAGCATACATTCCCAAGTTTGAATACTGTACGGATAATGCTGCCATGATAGCGATTGCGGGTTTGCACTTATGGAAAGCGGGTAAAATAGCAGACCAAAGCTTAGTACCTTTTGTTATGTATCCTAATGATAGTTGACTCTATATCATGAGAGGTAGTTTTTATTTTTTGGGCGTGTCCCTGCCCACATCTCGCTGCGCTCATGTGGGCAGGGTCGGCGTGCTACGGGCTAACGGTGCTGCGCCCCACCCCCTGGGCAAGAGTAAAAGCGTGGGCGAGGGGCTTCGCACCAAGCCTCACGGCTTGCCCTCCGCATGCCTCACGCACGCAGCCAGTATGCTCATCTCACTTATTCAAAACTTAACCTTGTAAGTACCTGAAAATAAACATTAAACAAGGTAAAAAAACATACCTTAATCTTGTAAATCCTTGAAAATCAATTGAAAATAAGGTAAAGCTTGCGAATGTAGGATTAAAAGCTTGTCAAAAGTCCATGTATTCAAGGTTTAACCTTGTACATACTTGAAAATGAACACAAAACAAGATAAAGTGAACAAAGTTAAAACAAGGTAAAAATTTTTAACTTTGTAATCGTTTGATAATCAACCTTAAACAAGGTAAAGCAAATGTATGTCTAAAAATAAGGTAAAACATCGAAAGGCTGCTGCGTGAGGCATGCGGAGGGTGCGTCAGCAGTGCGCAGCACCGAAGCGATAGCGCAGCCCGCAGCACGCCGACCCGAGCGCAGCGAGGGACACGCCCAAAAATAAATCCAATTCATTGAAGGATTTTATAGAACTAAATTTTGGGTTACCTAATCTTGATGTAAAAAATAATACAGTTATGTTATCTTTGCTGTATGAATTTGAATATAGGAGATACTGCACCTGATTTTAGTGCAAAAGACCAAAACGGAAACCTGATACATCTATCAGACTACAGGGGTAAAACCGTAGTTTTGTACTTCTATCCCAAAGATAATACTCCAGGCTGTACCAAAGAAGCCTGCAATTTTAGAGATAATTACTCTCAATTATTAGAAAAAGGAATAGTTGTACTTGGTGTAAGTGCCGATGATGAAGCAAGCCATAGAAAATTTGCAGAGAAATTCAATCTGCCTTTTTCTCTTTTAGTTGATACAGATAAAAAAATCATTCAATCTTACGGCGCATGGGGCGAGAAAAACATGTACGGTAAAAAATCTATGGGTGTTTTGCGGATCACTTTTATCATAGACCCACAAGGTAAAATCAAAGAAATTATCAAAAAAGTGGACACAGAGAACGCTACTGAACAAGTTTTGAAAAAATTAGGGTCATAAAGTGCGCGTATCGCTTGATGTTTTTAGTCCAAAAATAGGAATTTTAATTGGAATATGGTTACTCTCAGTGGTTATCCGTGTTCCTTTTCTAAACAGACCTTTATCTATTCACCATGAATGGATTTTAGCCCATTTACTCATTACTTTGGAAATATGGGAGTCCAAAGGTCTATCTCAATCCAAATATGCTCTTATCTACACTTATCCACAAGATAAAACAAATGCTCATCTGGATTTTATCGGGGGCTTAAAAGACAAAGAAGGAAATTACTATTATGTATCTTATCCTCCTCTGACTTTTTATGCCGCTTATGCCTTTTGTAAGTTATTTTTCTTACCTATTGTTCCACTTACTATTCAGATATTTAATTTAATATGGCACTTTGTATGCGCCCTTGTGTGGTACAAACTTCTTGAACTTATTTTCAACTCTCATAAGTGGGCTTTCTGGGGATATGTGTGGTATTTGTTTTTGCCATTTAATCTTTGGTATCATGGAAATGTTTATTTTGTTGATGTTTTAGTACAAGGTTTGTGGATAATCTACGTTTACTTCTGGCTAAAGGGGTACTATCAAGCCCAAAAGGCACGTAATTATGTTGTCTTGTTCATGGTTTCATTTTGTTTGATGTACACAGAATGGATAGCAGCTTTTATAGGCGTATCTACTGTAATAGCAGGCATTTTTTTGACTTTGAAAACACGTAATTATCATTGGCTTTTGTCCATTGGGGTAGTAGGGGTAGCCATGCTATTAGCATTAGGTCTAACCTTATATCAATATACGAACATTCAGGACCGGGAAGCTCTACTTTATACATTACAACACAAATACGAATTTAGAAGCGGAAGAAGTCAATCATACTGTTCAGAGTCCATTTTACATGCCATAAAGAAGCTTGTGTATCACTATCTCAAAGCATACACACCTTTATTGATTTTGATAGTGATAAGCTTTTTTTACTCAATATGGTACAAGGTAGATCTGGGTAGATTGGTTACCATCCCAAAAGTTCTTATTTTAATTTTTTGGGGCTTACCTGTTGCTTTACATCATATTATTTTATTTGGTTTTACGTATTTTCATGAATTTTCTGTACTCAAAAGCAGCTTTATCTTGATTATATTGAGTTTATGGCTAATGCGTAAGTTAAATGTGAAAATGGCAGTGGCTGCCTTATTGGTTTTAGTGCAGATAGGGGTTTACTATGCACTGTTTTATCGTTATACAGACGCATACAAAAATATAGGCGAGATAATCAAAAAAGAGCGTCAGAGTAATGAATTAGTGGTATTAGCCGTTACAGATGATTTCTGGGCTATACCACAGATTATGTATTATGCCAAGTCCAATTTTTATTATGAAGACAAGCAACTTCAAGATTTACCTAAGTTTTTGGATAAGCATGAGATTAAAAAGTATGTGATTTTTTACATAGAGAATGATACAGTAGTTTCTCTAAAACATATACAGCGATAAAACTTTATATTTTATATTTTTTGGGCGTGTCCCTCGCTGGCGCTCGGGTCGGGGCATTCCGCACTGCGCTTCGGTGCTGCGCTCACGCTCCGCACTGCCTAACGGCATGCTCCATGCCCCTCACGCATTTAACCCTGTATTTTGAGGTTTTTATCTTATTTTATGCATAGTTTTGTTTTATTTTGTTTTTGCGTTATTTTGAGTTACTTACAAGGTTAAACAGAGTATAGATGGTTTAAGATACTTGCAGGATATTCTGCGTGAGGCATGCGAAGGGCGTGCGTCAGCACGGTGCGAAGCGTAGCACCGAAGCGATAGCGTAGCCCGTAGCACGCCGACCTTGCCCACACGAGCGCAGCGAGACGTGGGCAAGGACACGCCCAAAAAACTTAAAAAAACATAGATAATAAATAAAAATTCTACCTTTGCAACATGAAAATAGCCGTAGTAGGTTGTACAGGTCTGGTAGGTTCGGTAATGTTAAAAGTGTTATCCGAAAGAAACTTCCCTGTAACTCAACTCCTTCCCGTAGCATCAGAAAAATCTATAGGCAAACTAATATCCTTTAAGGGTACAATTTATCCTGTCATAAGCATAGAACAAGCCATCTCCGAAAAACCAGATATAGCATTGTTTTCTGCGGGTTCTACGGTATCTAAAATATACGCTCCCCAATTTGCTTCCGTAGGCACACGCGTAATAGATAACTCCTCTTGTTGGCGAATGGAAGCCCATATTCCTCTGATAGTCCCTGAAATCAATGCAGAAGTATTAAAAGAAAAGGATTTTATCATCGCTAATCCCAACTGCTCTACTATACAAATGGTCATGGTATTAAATCCTCTGCATCGTAAGTATATTCTCAAAAAAGTAATTGTATCTACTTATCAATCTGTTAGTGGTACAGGGGCAAAAGCCATCAATCAGCTAGAAAACGAACGCAAAAATATACAAGGTGAAAAAGTGTATCCTCATCCTATTGACCTTAATTGCCTACCTCATATTGACGTATTTTTAGAAAATGGTTTTACCAAAGAGGAAATGAAAATGGTCAATGAAACGCAAAAAATCATGCGTACGAAGATAGAAGTTACAGCCACGACGGTGCGCGTACCTGTACGTGCAGGACACTCTGAAAGTGTGTATGCAGAATTTGAACATCAACCTGACTTAAATGAAGTAAAAGCAATACTTGCTCAGAGTCAAGGGGTAGTAGTTCAAGATAATCCGCAACAAAATGTATATCCTATGCCCTTGTATGCCGAAGGCAAAGATGAAGTTTTTGTAGGTAGAATACGCCGAGATTTACATAATCCAAATGCGCTCAATATGTGGATTGTAGCAGATAATCTCCGAAAGGGTGCTGCAACAAATGCCGTTCAAATTGCAGAATACATTGTACAAAAAGGCTGGATAAATTGCACTCAGAGGTCTTAGTCTATTGAGATAAATAATTCACTTTAATTTTTTTGGGCGTGTCCCTTCGCTGCGCTCGGGTCGGGCTACTGCGCACTACGCGTTCGCTTCGGTGCTTCGCTGCGCTGCGCACTGCCTAACGGCATGCTCCGTATCCCTCACGCAGTTTTACCTGCGGTATTACCATTGTACATAAAGCTAAACCGTAAAATACCCCTTTTTCAGAACAGTTGAGAGAAATTTTTTGGATGAACGTTGTTCGTCATTTTTTTATGACTTCATTTACACAAGAGCATAATAGAACTACAAAAAAATGATAATTTCTGTTTTTTATAGCATTATTTTGCTTTTTTTATGTGTATATATGCAAATTAGAGGGTTGAAACATGAAATATCATTTTGCGGTTCTATGTGGTTCTGGGGGCTATTTTGCTTTTTTTTATGAAAAGTACGGTTTTCGTCCTGTTTGAAAAAATTCAATTTTATTTGTACAACTTTTCATTTTAATTATTGATTTTTTGATTTCGATTTTGGGCTTTTTTAGGGGTTAACTAATTGAAAAACAGCATTTAACAACAGTATCTGTTGTAAATGCTGTACAAAAATACCGAGATTCCTCG
>JANWVE010000103.1 GCA_025057675.1 Bacteroidia bacterium | reverse complement strand
AGATGAGGCATTTTTAAGAAAACATAATTTGATGAGTTAGAATAGTGTTTTACTTTCTAAATATGTGAAAATGAGTGCAAAACAAGGTAAAGGGTTTTGATTTTACCTTGTTTAGGGAAGAAATGAAGACAAGAATGAGCATAAAACAAGGTAAATCATCAAAATACTGCTTGCGTGAGGCATGCGGAGGGCGTGCGTTAGCACGGTGCGTAGCACCGAAGCGATAGCGCAGCCCGCAGCACGCCGACCCGAGCGCAGCGAGGGACACGCCCAAAAAACTAATTCTTTTCTTCAAAATTATTATACTCAACGCAAATCTTGCACAGTCTTTGTAATAGAATAACTACTATGAAAAATATACTCAACCCAATTTTGATTGGAACATTACTAACTCTAACCTTTGTAACGTATTCCTGCCGTAAAAAAGATGATACAAAACAAACACTAGAAAGTATCCAAGCCGCAGAAGATAACGGCATGTTAGAATCAGAGTTCGAAAATGCCAAAGATGCATCAGATGTAGAAGCAAGCGTAACCCCTGGTATAAAACGTACCACAGGCATCCGAAGAATAATCTGGGTACTACCACAGGACTCAAGCAAAACCTCAGTTACAGTAAGCGACTCGGGAGCATACAAAAAAATCGAACTTAACTTTGGTAATGAACCCGTAGTCTGTAATGATGGTAAATATCGTAAAGGAATTATTATTTATCGGGTGGATACAGCTTTTTACAAAACAGCTAACGCCAAAGCATCTATGACCTTGGTTAATTATTATGCAGGTTTTGATAAATTCAAAATGGTTAAATACACGGGCAAAAGAGAACTTACTAATAATGGTACTAACAGCGCAGGTCAGCCACAATTTACCTTGACAGTAACAGGAGCAAGCGCTACTACACCTGATAATAAAACAATCACCTGGACATCTAACCGAATTATTACTAAAACAAAAGGCTATAATACTCCTATCTACCCTTGGGATGACGAGTACTCTGTTACAGGGAATGCATCAGGCACTAATAGAAATGGTGAAAACTTTACAGTGAATATCACAACTCCACTGCATAAAAAAATACAAATGGGCTGTGCTAGCACTTTTGTTACAGGTATATGGACATTAACTTTAACAGGATCAGGTAAAACAATGACCTTAAACTACGATGCTTACGGAGATGGAGCATGCGATAAAGTTGCCAAAGTAACCATCAACGGTAACGATAAAATTATATACGTAAATTAAAAAAAAACGGTTATTGACTAAAAAGTAGCACTACATTAAAAAATATAGTGCTATTTTTGCTTATTATTCTATTTTTCATGAGCAGTAAACCTGTTATTCTTTGTGTAGATGATGAGAAAATTGTATTGGACAGCTTATTAGAACAGCTGGAGAACAACTTTTCACATCTATTCAGTTTTGAAATGGCAGAGAGTGCCAAAGAAGCATTAGAAATTATAGAAGACTGCGCAAACCAAAATAAAGATATTGCTATTATTATTTCTGATCAGCTCATGCCTGGTATGAAAGGAGATGAGTTTATTATTAAGGCACATAAAACTGTTCCCGATGCTTTCAAAATTTTGCTTACAGGCGAGTCTAGCATAGAAGCTATCAGTAATGTTATCAATCATGCGCAGTTATACAGGTACATCTCTAAACCATGGGAAAAAACCGACTTTTTACTTACCATTGATGAAGCAGCGAAAAGCTACATGCAGAAAGCAGAACTCAAAGAATATAATACCCTACTCAAAAATCTCAACCTTGCTTCCCAAGAAATATCTCGACAGGTCAATCTCAGTGGGTTAATTGAAAAATTTTTACAATTAGTAGTAGACAGTTCTAATGCACAAAAGGGAATTCTTTTTACTAAGAAGCATGAAAAATTGTGGTATAGAGCAGATTATATCCGAAGAGATAAAAAAGTCAATTTATATGATTTTACTCAAAATTATATTATTGAAACTGATGATACTGCCCCCTTTTCTATAATTCAGAGCTGCTATCAAAGTAAAAATACCTTACTCTATCCAGCAGGGGACAATAAATTGTTTGATAATAACCCATACATACAAAAAAACAAGATAAAGTCTTTTATAGCTATCCCACTTATCAAGCAGAACAAGGTTCTCTCTGTGTTGTATTTAGAACATGCCCAAAATAAGCACTGCTTTACTCCGAAGATTCTAGAAGCACTGGACTTATTAGTTTCTCAAGCGAGTATCTCTCTGGATAATGTTCAGTTGTATAATAATCTTGAAAAACGAGTAAGGGAACGTACCAAAGAAGTGGTAGCACAAAAAGAAATTATTGAAAATCAAAACCGAGATATTTTAGCGAGTATAAGGTATGCACGCAGAATACAGGAAAATATATTGCCTAGTGAAGAGCAAATTGAGAAAGTTTTTTCTCAATACTGTATCTTTTATGAACCCAAAGATATTCTAAGTGGAGATTTTTACTGGTTTTCTGTACGTTATCATTATGTATTTTTAGCTATTGCAGACTGCACAGGACATGGTGTGCCTGGTGCTTTTATGTCTGTTATTGGGCACACTTTACTTAGTCAGATTGTTAATCAAGAGGATATTTATGAACCCGCTCAAATATTGGAAAATTTACACAAAAAGTTAAGTAAGTTTTTAGGACAGTCTGAGTCTAACGTTGAAAACAGTATCCGAGATGGCATGGATGTCGCTATTTTACGATATGACTTATTGAATAAAAAAGTTGAATTCTCAGGTGCTAAAAGACCTTTAATTTTGATTTCTAAAAATGAACTACATGAAGTAAAAGGATCTAGGTATTCAGTCGGTGGGGAAGTTAACGTAGATAACCCTAATTATGAGCAGCATACGCTTCAAGTCCAATCGGGGGATAGGGTGTACATATTCTCCGATGGATACGCAGACCAGTTTAACGCACAAGATAAAAAACGCTATTCGCATAAACAATTTAAGGAATTTTTGCTTCAATGTAATAACATGAAAATGCAGGACATTAAAGAGGCACTGCTAAATGAGTGGTTTAAATGGCGCGGTGATACAGAACAGACAGATGACATCTTGATAATAGGAATTGAAATACCGTGAAATATTTTTAATCTTAATTCTGATGTTTTTTTGGGCGTGTCCTTGCTTGCGTTTCGCTATGCTCATGCAAGCAAGGTCGGCGTGCTGCGGGCTGCGCGTTCGCTTCGGTGCTTCGCACTGCTCACGCACCCTCCGCATGCCTCACGCAAGTGGTCATTAGACTAACTCCGCTTATACAAAATGTAACCTCGTAAACATTTGACAATCAATCTTAAAAAAGGTAAATTGAGTGTATTCAAAACAAGATAAAGAACTCTAATCTTGTAGTTGTTTGATAATCAGTCTTAAAAAAGGTAAAGCAAAGATATGCGTACCAATAGCATAAAACATCAAAATAAAGCTTTGCGTGAGGGATACGGAGCATGCCCTTAGGCAGTGCGAAGCGGTAGCGTAGCACCGAAGCGATAGCGTAGTGCGCAGTAGCCCGACCCGAGCGCAGCGAGGGACACGCCCAAAAGTGAAATTATTTTTAGACTCAATATAAAAAGACTCTGTTGGGATTTTGCAGTATAAGACGACATGAAAACATACAAAAGTGTTCCACAGCAAGGTTTTATGTAAAAACTCACGAGAGTAGAAACACTATCTTTGTGTGTTTTGTTTCAGTTTTAGGTAACGACTTGCCTTGTGACGTATTACAACAATCTGTAGCCTTTTAAGCATTTAGTGGTAGCAAGAGTAGTAATAATAAATTTTATTTATCTATTTTGAGTACTGCTAGAAAAGCTTCCTGAGGTATTTCTACAGAACCTACTTGCTTCATTCGTTTTTTGCCTTCTTTTTGCTTTTCTAATAACTTTCTTTTACGAGACACATCACCTCCATAACATTTTGCTAATACATCTTTTCGCAAGGCTTTAATTGTTTCACGAGCAATAATCTTGCCCCCAATAGCAGCTTGTATCGGAATTTCAAACATCTGGCGAGGTAGTAATTCTTTAAGTTTTACACATAACTTTTTGCCCCAATCATACGCATTACTTCTATGTACAATTGCAGAGAGGGCGTCTACGGGTTCACCATTGAGTAAAATGTCTAACTTGACCATATCAGACTCTCTGTAACCTATCATTTCATAATCTAATGAAGCATACCCGCGTGAAATGGATTTGAGTTTATCAAAAAAATCAAATACAATTTCGGATAAAGGCATTTCAAAAATGAGCTCCACACGGGTAGGGGTCAGGTAAGTTTGATTCTTAAACACACCCCGTTTATCAATACACAAGTTGATAATTCCTCCAATATATTCAGAAGCAGTAATAATTTGCGCACGGACATAAGGCTCTTCAATATGGTCAATTTTACCTGCGTCGGGCATTTCAGAGGGATTGTTTATTACTACTTGTTCTCCTGTGTTGCGTAAATGGGCTACATACTGCACATTAGGCACAGTAGTAATAACATTCATGTTAAATTCTCGTTCTAATCGTTCTTGAATAATCTCCATGTGTAACATGCCCAAAAAGCCGCATCTAAACCCAAATCCTAATGCCACCGAAGTTTCAGGTTCATAAACTAGAGAAGCATCATTAAGTTTAAGTTTTTCCAAGGATGCCCTCAAATCTTCAAAATCCTGGGAAGAAACAGGAAATATTCCTGCAAAAACCATAGGTTTCACTTCTTTGAAACCCTCAATAGGTGATGAAGCTGGATTTTGTGAATGGGTAATAGTATCGCCTACTTTTACCTCACTCACTTGTTTGATGCTACCGATAATGTATCCTACGTCGCCTGTGCTTACAAACTCACGAGGTTCGCGTTCTAAGCGCAAAATGCCTACTTCCTCGGCAATGTAATCTGTGTTTGTTGCCATGAACCGAACTTTATCTCCTTTGCGGATAATACCATTTTCTACTTTGAAATAAGCAATTACCCCGCGATAGGTATTAAAAATAGAGTCAAAAATCAGGGCTTGTAAAGGTGCGTCAGGGTTACCTTTGGGAGGGGGTATCCGTTCTACAATGCGTTCTAAAATGGTGTCTATACCTATTCCTTCTTTACCTGATGCATGTATGATATCTTCTCTGTTGCAACCTAAAATATCTACCATTTGGTCTTTGACTTCTTCTATCATAGCTGAGGCTACATCTACCTTGTTGAGTACGGGAATGATTTCTACTTCATTTTCTAGGGCTAAGTATAAGTTAGAAATAGTTTGTGCTTGGATACCTTGTGTAGCGTCAACTAAGAGTAAAGCGCCTTCACAAGCGGCAATAGAGCGAGAGACTTCATAACTAAAATCCACGTGTCCAGGGGTATCTATTAGGTTGAGTACATATTTTTGACCCTTGTAATAGTAGTCCATTTGAATAGCATGGCTTTTAATAGTGATTCCGCGTTCGCGTTCTAAGTCCATATCATCTAATACTTGGTCTTGCATTTCTCTTTTTGATATAGTTTGAGTGTATTCTAATAATCTGTCGGCTAATGTAGATTTACCATGGTCTATATGGGCTATGATGCAAAAATTTCGGATATTTTTCATACTTCTATGCAAAAATACACAAAATAAAGTAGAATAGTTTAAGAAATCGGTTTTGGCTTTGCTGAGCAAAGTTGAGAAATAATATAGATTTTTTGGGCGTGTCCTTGCCCACGTCTCGCTGCGCTCGTGTGGGCAAGGTCGGCGTGCTACGGGCTAACGGTGCTACGCCCCACCCGCCCACCCCCTGGGCAAGAGGGAAAGTGTGGGCGAGGGGCTTCGCACCCAGCCTGACGGCTTGCCCTTCGCATGCCTCACGCAAGCAGCCTTTTGATGTTTTACCTTGTTTGTGTACGTACCTTCGCTTTATCTTATTGAATGTTGATTATCAAATACTTACAAGATTAAAATTTTTATCCTGTTTCAAATGTTGTTACTTTACTTTGTTTTACATTGACTCTCAAGTATATACAAAGTTAAACCTTGAATACATGCACTTTTGATAACTCTGTAACCCTAAATACACAAATTTTATCTTATTTTGAATTTATTCTCAATGAGTTACAATGTTAAATTTTGTTTTTACTTTATTTAGTATTGATTATCAAACATTTACAGGGTTAAGGTTTGAATAAGTGAGATGGGGATACTTGCTGCTGCGTGAGGCATGCGGAGGGTGCGTAAGCAGTGCGCAGCACCGAAGCGCTAGCGTAGCCCGTAGCACGCCGACCTTGTGGGCATACGCGCAGCGTAACGCCCACAAGGACACGCCCAAAAAAGAAAAAAACTTATCTCACAGTAAAAATCCAAAAAGTAAAAACGAAACCCCATTTTGACAAGAATATAGAACTTATTTGAATTTTAAGCATCTGCATTTTGTTTTTTTGTTAAAAATGTTTAATTTTACACCACTGAAAACCTATGTACGGAAACTTATCAAACGTAGATGACATAAAACATTCTATCGTAGCCGATGAAGACCCTGAAAAATTAGCAGAATTTGAGGCTCGTATAGAAAGAGGTGAGAAAATCGAACCTCGTGATTGGATGCCCAAAGAATATCGTAGGCAGCTTATTCGCATGATTGAGCAACATGCTCACTCGGAAATTATAGGTGCTTTACCTGAGGGTACATGGATTACCCGTGCGCCTGGCTTTAAGCGCAAAATGGCACTGATGGCAAAAGTACAAGATGAAGTAGGACATGCCCAATTACTCTACAGCGCTGCTGAAACCCTCGGCAAATCTCGCGAATCTATGATTCAAGACCTACTTAATGGCAAATCTAAGTACTCTAACGTATTCAACTACCCCGCTGAAACTTGGGCAGATACTGCAGTAATTGCATGGTTGATAGACGCAGGCGCTATCATCAACCAAGTTACTAACGCTAAAGGCTCTTACGGACCTTATAGCCGTGCCTTAGAACGTATCTGCTACGAAGAGTCTTTTCACCTCAAATACGGTTATGACAATGTACTGACTTTAGCTTCAGGTACAGAAAAACAACGTAAAATGCTACAAGAAGCTCTCAACCGTTGGTGGACACCTATCATGCACTTCCACGGTCCCCCTGACAAAATCTCTCAACACACTGCGATACTCATGCGCTGGAAGGTCAAAATCAAAAGTAATGATGACATGCGCCAAGAATTTTTAGATACTTACGTTCCTAAAATCCTTGAAATAGGTCTAACTATACCTGACCCTAATTTGCGCAAAAACCCTGAAACAGGTAAATGGGAATACACCGAACCTGACTGGGAAGAGTTCAAACGCGTCATTAACGGCTACGGACCTTGCAACGCAGAACGACTAGCCGTACGCCGAAAAGCCGAAGAAAATGGAAGATGGCTACGTGAAGCAATCAAATCCCTGACAGACAAAAAAACAGTACCCTTAGCATAACAACAAAGTAAAAAATTAAAAGAACCTTACACTGCCTGTAAGGTTCTTTTAATTTTGTCCCGGATACTTCAGTTCGTGCTATTGAACTTCAATTTTCTTGGTAATTATTTGATTGCCCACACTAATGTTCATCATGTATACCCCTGCGGAGAGTCCGCTTGCGTCAAGAGTAATTGTATATGAACCAGCATCCATTGTACCTTGATTATACACACCCACTTCTTTACCTGTCAAATCAAGAATACGGATGAAAACGTTTTCTTGCTTAGCTAAATTAATTTGAACATTAGTTTGACCTGCAAAAGGATTAGGATAAACATTTATATCAGTATTCTGTAAGTCAAATGAAGCAGGTTGAGTGCTTGTAGGCACATTGATTTTTTGCTCTAATGCGTTGTGTACAGGTCTTGCGTTTACGTTACTGCTAAATTCTTGAATAGCGTACACTACATACATTTTGTTTACATCAGCGGTTACAGCACCATAATTATTGGGTATAGTGTAGGTATAATTTTGAGTATATACTCCGCCGTCAGTGGTAGTGCTAGGAATGCTGCCTGCTGTACCCCAAGGGCCACCTAAACAAGCACGAAGTACATGCCTATGTGCAAAACCTATAATAGGATTACCTGCACCATAGTAGGGGTGCCCTGAAACGGTATTATAATAATTAGCTTGGTTATATTGAGAATTATTAGGACCTATAACACTATCTTGTATCACATAGCAGTTTAGACGAAAATCTCCTGTAACCGCTGCACGGAAGGTTGCTGTTACGGTTACATTCAACTGACGTGTGGAAGGATTATACGTATGAGAACCGCTAATTTCAGCAGGTACAATATGATTTAGACGAGTATTCATTCGTGCCACCCATACGGATCTGCTTAGTCCAGGTCCATCTGTGGGGAACTTGTAGTGGTCAACAGTACCATAAGGATATCCCGTAGCAAAAGCAGTGTTGATAGTATTTCCATCAGTGAATGCCATACCATCTCCATTATGGACAGCAATACCAATAGCATTGGGATAAGTATTGAGTACTTGCTCCATAATTACTGCCCCATCAGGACAGAATTGACACCAAGCGCCTGTGCCTTCAAATAATATAGCTCGCTTAACAGGAACGCTGCTCACTGCCGCCATTTGTGCCGTTGCGGTATCATTACTGGGGTTGACATCAGGTCCAGTGCTTAGTGCGCTGGCCCAAACCTTAATATTGTATGTACCAGGGCTAGTGATATTCAAAGGCGTAGAGTGAGTAAAGTTGTATGTTGCACCGTATGCTAAGTTAATACTTGTTAAATTCATAGATACGGGTGTGCCGCCATTTACACTGTAATTTATAGTGGCTGAAGTTAAGTTAGATGCAGCTAAGTTTCTCAATACGCCTTGAATATTGAAAGTACCTGTGGAAACATACTTAGGGACATCCACAGACACAATTTGCGCGTCTGATGCAGCAGGTTGTACTACAGCTACATCATTTAAGCCGAGTAAGTACATGTCATTAGAATTATTTTGAAATGCAATTCTAATGGTTTGCCCTGCCCAAGCATTAAGATTTGCAGATCGCTCTGTCCATGTAGTATTTTCGGCAGTAATAGTGGCAATGGTAGTGGTAACATAGTTGCTGGGGTTAGTTCCACTAGTGATAACTTTAACTAGATACCCATCAGGGTAGTCGGGATCATAAGCACGAGCTTTCCAAGACAGTATTGTTGTGCCAGTGTTGGGAATAGTAATGTTGGGTGTAACTAGCCAATCATTAGCTGTACCAGGAGGATTATACCAAGAGTTACTTATCATCACTAAATCTCCTGCCGCAGGTACAAGAGAAGAATGATTTGTGGAAACCCATGCATTAGAACCCATTAAGCTAGAAACAGCACTTGCGGGGGTTAAGCCATCTACATTGTGTTGTACCCAGCCGGTAGGAATGTTAGGTGGGGTCAGGCTGTTGAAATTTTCGCTAAATACAGTGGTCTGGGCATATCCAAGCCACCATGAGCAAGCTAGAAGGACAAGAAATAATATGGACTTTTTCATAGTTTGACAAAACTATAAAATACTTTCTTAACATACAAATTAAAATACGTTCAACATCTTAATGTATCCAACAATTTAATTCATACATATATTATGATATAGTAGAGTAGATATAAAGCGTATGGATGAAGGTATAGTTTTTTATCTGTTTTAGAGAACCTTCAAAATAAACTATCATTCATATTGTGTGGCTCAAATTTCATTTTTTTATTTTCACTTTTTTTTGAAAATTTGCTATTCATGAAACGGATACTTTTTTATCTCATTATCATAATAGTTCTAATAGGTTTAGGGTGCAGGGCGCAGTATCCTAAAAGATATTTTAAGAAAGCAGAAAAAAAATTATTCATGGGGCTCGCTGACATTTTATACTGTTATACAGAGCGTATTAACGCTCAAACCCAAGACTCTTTGATTATTCAAAATATCAAAAACAGAGCACAAAATATAGATGAAAAGGCACTTACTCGGGTACGTAATTTTATGCGTGTTCATAGTTTTGATGAGATCGTGCTTAATAAAGAACAGCAAGTAATACATCTTATAGACCACAATTTTCAAGTTACACTCACTTTTTTGTATTATTATGGTAAAAATATTCCAAAAATTGACAAAGAGAATGACCTAAATGGTAAAATTGTAGTTGAGAAACTCAATGATCGCTGGTATCTTAAACTTACAGAGTTAGAAGGAATATGACTAATAATTTATGTTTAGTTTGAGTTGCATGAATAATTTTAGAACGTATATTTTTTGGGCGTGCCCCTCGCTAACGCTCGGGTCGGTGCATTCCGCACTGCGCTTCGCTGCGGTGCTTCGCTAACGCT
>JANWVE010000102.1 GCA_025057675.1 Bacteroidia bacterium | reverse complement strand
GCGTCGGAGGAGGTAAGAAAGAGCATGGAGATAGAGGATGAGATTATAGAGAGTTTTAAGATGGTAGAACGAGATAAAGAGAAGTTAGCGGAGGAATTAAAGCAGGAAAAACAACGCGCAGAGCAAAAAGAAAAAGAGTTACAACAAGAAAAGCAACGCGCAGAGCAAGAAAAGGTCAGCATGATAAGGGAGATGCTCAAACAGGGTATGAGCAAAGAAATAGTCATGCAGATTGCCAAAGTAGATGAGGCATTTTTAAGAAAATATAATTTGATGAGTTAGAATAGTGTTTTACTTTCTAAATGTGTGAAAATGAGTGTAGAACAAGGTAAAAAATTTTGGTTTTACCTTGTTTAGGGAAGAAATGAAGACAAGAATAGGCATAAAACAAGGTAAATCATCAAAATACTGCTTGCGTGAGGCATGCGGAGGGTGCGTGAGCAGTGCGTAGCGTAGCGTAGCACCGAAGCGATAGCGCAGCCCGTAGCACGCCGACCTTGTGGGCATGAGCAAAGCGAAACGCCCACAAGGACACGCCCAAAAATAAAATTAAAATGTAATGATGTTTTATCACCAATTTGCCATTCAGCTTTGTGAAGAAAAATACACTTAACATTTTTTATTCAATACCCTTCAAATTCAAAGCTTTTTGGTAGAGCTTAGCATTCTTTTTATGGGTTTCATAATCCTGAGCAAAAACATGGTAACCCGAAAAGTCAGATTTAGCACAAAAAAATAAATAATTATGCTTTTGATAATTAAGTACTGCATCAATAGATGTTTTAGATGGGTTATTGATAGGTCCTGGGGGCAGCCCCTCGTATAAATAAGTGTTATACGGACTATCTATTTTGAGAATATCTCCTGTAACACGCTTGATAGTAAAGTCTTGTGCTGAAAAAACCACTGTGGGGTCTGCTTGTAATTTCATTTTTTTGAAATATCTATTGAGATAAACCCCTGCAATAATGGGTTTCTCTTCATTTCTTTGTGTTTCTGCTTCTACAATAGAGGCTAAAATAGTTACTTGCAAAGGGGTTAGACCTATATCATTTGCTTTTTGAATGCGCTCTGCGTTCCAAAATTTTTGATAACCTTGATACAGTTTTTGAATAATCTCTTTGGGTTTAGCTGTCCAATACATTTGATAAGTATCAGGAATGAGAATACTCATTACTGTGGTGTCTTTTACACCAAATTCCTTTAAAAATTGGTTATTTTTTAAGGTTGCAAGCATGCTATCAGAATGAACATAGAATTTCTCTGCTACAAATTCTGAAAAGTCTTCAAGAGTGCGTACAGTTCTAAAAACGACGTTTATAGGCATCTGTCTGCCTTTTCGAAATATATGGACTATTTTGGCATTAGAAAAGCCTTTTTCAATTTTGTAAGCGCCTATTTTGGGTGTTGTTAATCCCATTAGCTGCGCCGTAATTTTGAAATGAAAAGTGTTAGAAATTATTTCATTACTTTGTAATTGTTGGATTATATCTTGTACAGTTGTACCTTGCTTAACATATACAATAAAATCTTTTTGAGCAGATTTAGAGAAGGCAGCGATTGAGAGCCACCCTGCGATTAGTAGCACGAGCGATAAAATACTTGTAATAATAAGTAGGGTTCGTTTTTTCTTACGCGGCGTTTGTCTATTACTGGATAGTTCCTGATCCATATAAAGTAAAAATATTTACTGTGCATTTTGTGTGATATGGCTCATGATTGTTTTTTCTATGATTTTACCATACCATTCGTGCTCTAAGAGCAAAATCTCTCTGCCTATAATCTCTGCACTCCAAGTTTGGTCAAGCCGCTTGACCTTTTGAAAAATAATTTCTCCTTCGTCATAGTTTTCATTGACATAGTGTATAGTGATGCCGCTCTCTTTTTCTTTATTTGCTTTTACGGCTTCATGAACTCGGTATCCATACATTCCTTTGCCACCATATTTAGGAAGCAGAGATGGATGTATATTAAAAATGCGTTTGGGAAACTTTTGTATAAGTTCAGCAGGAATTAACTTCAAATAACCTGCGAGTACCAAGTAGTCGGGATTAAATTCTTGAATAAGCTGATAAATTGCGTTACCGTCTGTTACCTGTTCAGGGGTAAGGATGATAGTTTTTTTTCCGTAGGCTTTAGCTTTTCGTATGACCCCTGCTTCGGGATTATTGGTAACTACTCCTGACACTTGAATAAGCTTGTGGCGTTTGAAACGCTCCATGAGTGCTTCGGCATTTGTGCCGTTGCCTGAAGCAAAAATAACTAAATTTATTTTTTGAGTACCGTTTTCTATATTATTTTTGCTCATGTTGTTTTTTCTGTTTTCTGATTTTGTTTAGTTTTGCCATTACTTTATACCCCGTTGCATCTCGATAGCTTTTTTTAGGAGCGAAGGCGTACATCTCTGCTTGCTCTATAGGTTGTTTGTAGATTTTGTCTTGAGGAATAGCCCAAATCATAAAACTGTTGCTTCCGAAATTTTTTTGTGCTTCTTGAATAGCTTGGTCAGGGTGTGTAGCGATTACTGTACCAGTATATTTTGGGTGTTCTCCTCTTGAAATTTGATAAAAAATGTCATACATTACTTCGGGGTGGGATTGAACTTCTTGAGAGTTGAAATTATCGTTTTGTTTTTTTTCCAAGTTATAGGCATAAATGTCTGCGGTTTTAGCAAGCCATAAGTTGTAGCATTGTAATCTTCGGGCGTATTGTTCTTTGGCAAAAAGAAAGGCGACATCAGCGTTACTTGCGTGTACTGCGCCCACGTGTATATGAGGTTCATCAGGTTTTTTTTGGTGAAAAACTTCAAAAGTCTGCCACTGTTCTAGTTCGTCTTCGGAGAGGGAATGGGTAGAGTTATTTTCAATATTAAAGCGATTGATTCTTGGGTCAAGCGACTTCATGATATGCAAAGGTATAAAAAATACTTGTTCTGTAAAAATAGGTGTGGTAAATTTTAGTAATAAAGGGCTACTGATACAAGAGTAGCCCTACAAGTAGTGTTTTACTTTTTCTTACTTTCCTCTTCCCTGATTTTATTTAACTTTTCAATTGCTTTAGCTTGCTCTTCTTTTTCTTTGGCGGCTAATTTTTCTTTTAGTCCTACTAGTGCGTCTAAATCTCCCAAAGTAGATCTCTCTTCTTTTTTCTTTGTTTCTTTTTCCTTTTTAGTTTTTTCTTTTCCTTCTTTCTGTTCTTTTTCTGGGACCACCTCGGCTACTATAATTTTCCTATTTTCCTTACTGAACTCTGTTACGATAAGATCTATTTTATCTCCACTTTTGTATTCTTCACGTTTTCTTTGTAGTCCTTTGTAAGGTAAAAAGCCCTCAACGCCATACGGCAGTTCTACCATTATTCCTTTGTCTATGAATTTGAGAATTGTACCTGGGTGTTTAGAGTCAACGGGAAATACACTTTGGAATATATCCCATGGATTTTCTTTGATTTGTTTATGTCCAAGGCTCAAACGGCGGTTTTCAGGGTCAATTTCTAGTACAATTACTTCTAACTCTTCATCTTTTTTAACAAATTCGGAGGGGTGTTTAATTTTCTTTGTCCATGATAAATCTGAAACATGGATTAAGCCGTCTACACCTTCCTCTAATTCTACAAATAAGCCGAAGTTAGTAATGTTCCGCACGATACCTTTGTGCTTTGTGCCTACTGCGTATTTGATAGGTGCTTGTAGCCATGGGTCAGGAGTGAGCTGTTTAAGACCTAATGACATTTTCTTCTCTTCACGGTCAATTGAAAGGACAACAGCTTTCACTATATCGCCAACTTTAAGGATTTCTTGTGGATTACGGGCATGTTGCGACCAGGACATTTCACTTACATGTATCAATCCTTCTACGCCGGGTATAATCTCTAAAAATGCACCATAGTCCGCTACAGTAACTACTTTACCTTCAATAATACTTCCCTCCTGAATATCTTCGGATAGAGAGTCCCATGGGTGAGGAGTAAGCTGTTTTAATCCTAAACTGATACGTTTTTTCTCGTCATCAAAATCTAAAACTACTACATTGATAGTTTGGTCTAATGACAGTAACTCTTTTGGATGAGAGATTCTACCCCAGGACATGTCTGTAATATGTAATAGTCCGTCTAATCCACCCAAGTCAATGAATGCGCCGAACTCGGTCATGTTCTTAACCACACCTTCTAATACTTGTCCTCTCTCCAAATTTTGCAAAATTTCGTATTTCTGTGTTTCTAAATCTCTTTCAATCAATACTTTATGAGATATAACTACATTATCATACGGAGTGTTGATTTTTACGACCTTAAATTCCATTGTTTTGCCCACATAAACGTCAAAATCGCGGATGGGTTTTACATCAATTTGGGAACCAGGTAAAAAGGCTTCTACGCCCATAATATCTACTACTAACCCTCCCTTAGTTCTACGTTTGACGTATCCCGTGAGTACCACGTCGTTCTCATAAGCTTCGTAGATCTGGTCCCATACTCGTAGATTATTTGCTCGTTTGCGGGATAAAACTAACTGACCACTTTTATCCTCTACATTTTCAATGAGTACTTCTACCTCGTCGCCTACTTTGAGATCAGGGAGGTCTTTGAACTCAGATAAAGGTACTAACCCATCGGATTTGAAACCAATGTTGAGGACTACATCCTTCTCGTTGATAGCAACCACTGTTCCTTTGATGATTTGTTGGTTGCTAATTTGTTTAAGCGTTTTGTCATACAACGCTTCTAATTCTTTGCGTTCTTCGGGGGAATAGGTTTGTTCGTCTTCCCAGATAAAATCCTCTGAATTTTCAATTTGGTGGTTATTCATTCATGGTTCTCCTTTTCCCTTTTTCCAAAGGGACTGCAAAGGTAGTAAAAGGCAATGATTTAGCCAAACAAAATGTATTTTTTTTCAAATAGGATTAGAATTTATTTTGCAAGTATTTATTTTTCAATATATTGTAATTTTATTCTTGGGCGTGTCCCTCGCTGCGCTCGGGTCGGCGTGCTGCGGGCTACGCTATCGCTTCGGTGCTGCGCACTGCTAACGCACCCTTCGCATGCCTCACGCAAGCAGTTTTTGGATGTTTTACCTTGTTTGTATACATGCGTTTGCTTTACCTTGTTTAAGGTTGATTATCAAGCAATTACAAGATTAAAGTTTTTTACTTTGTTTGAACTATGTCTGTTTTATTTTGCTTTGTATTCATTTTCAAATACTTACAAGGTTAAACCTTGAATATATGGACTTGTTGTACTACCTTAACCCTGAGTGCGCAAGTTTTACCTCATTTTTCAATTGATTTTCAACGATTTACAAAGTTAAAATATATTTTTACTCTATTTGATGTTCATTTTGAGTTACTTACAAGATAAATCTTTGAATAAATAGACCCTGCCGACCTGCAAAGGTCTTTGCGTGAGGCATGCGGAGGGCGTGCGTCAGCACGGTGCAAAGCCCCTCGCCTACACTTTCACTCTTACCCAGGGGGTGGGCGGGTGGGGGCGCAGCACCGTTAGCCCGTAGCACGCCGACCTTGCTTGCATGAGCGCAGCGAAACGCAAGCAAGGACACGCCCAAAAAAACTTACCACTTCTTTTTTCTCAAAGTAAACTCTTCGTTTAGATACAAATTATCTCATATCAAGAGTTTTTACATTAACCCAACTTTGTTTAAATCATCACACATTTTATTTTGATAATCTCTTGAATTTAGTTTGAAGTTTTCTCATTTTGTAAGTATATTTGCTTATATTATTTGGCGTTATGAAAAAATTACTTTCTTTATTGATTTGCGCAGTGCTAGTTCAAGCCGTTTTTGCGCAAAACAGAGGCGCGGTGAAGAATGTTCTATCTCCCGACATACACCAACACGACCACGATGCCCCTCCCACCCGAAGAACTTGCGGTACAATGGACTTACACTATCGTTTGCTCAAGACCGACCCAGAGTATGCTAAAAATGTAGCAGAAATAGAACAATTCACCCAAGATTATATCAAAAATGCCCAAAATATGAAAACAGGAAGCATTATTACTATTCCTGTTGTGTTTCATGTAGTGTATGAAAATGCTACCGAAAATATATCTGATACGCGCCTTATAGAGCAAATAGATATATTAAACCAAGATTTCTCAAAAACCAATTCTGATGCTAGCTTAGTACCATCTGCTTTCAAATCTTTACATGTGGACACAGAAATACGTTTTTGTTTAGCTACCAAAGACCCTAACGGTAATCCTACCACAGGTATTACTAGAACCCCCACAACCAAAAGTTCTTTCAGCATAGGTAGCAATGATGTTAAATTTAACTCCACTGGAGGTAGAGATGCTTGGCATACTCAAAAATATCTCAATATATGGGTCTGTGATTTAGGTTCAACCTTATTGGGATACGCACAATTTCCTGGTGGCGCAGCTGCAACAGATGGAGTAGTATTGAATTATCGTTATACGGGTAAAACAGGTGCCACAGCCCCCTTCAATAAAGGACGCACTGCTACTCATGAAGTTGGGCATTATCTTAATTTACGGCACATCTGGGGGGATGACTCAGGATGTAGTCCAGATGATTTAGTATCAGATACTCCTACGCAGGATGTTGAAAGCAGTGGATGTCCTAACTTCCCACTGACAGATGCTTGCCAGCCCTCTAGCCCAGGAGTTATGTTCATGAACTACATGGACTACACAGATGATGCTTGTATGTACATGTTTACCGCAGGACAAAAGGCAAGGATGCGCGCTGCACTCACAGGACCGAGAGCCTCATTAACTACTTCCAGCGCAACAAACTGCTCAGGAGGGGGAGGACCTACTACTTGTGATACCTTATTTTATCCCTTTCCTGGAACACCTGCTTTGTATAAAATTACAAGTTCAGGAAACTGGGGCTACATTAGCGGGACAAATTCTTACAAGGACCGAGCAAAAGCAAATCGTTTTTCAGGACATCCCGCAGCATTAGATCAGGTGAAAGGGATAATATTCAAGTTCCAAAAGGGACATTACACCAACCCTAATAATAAAATTAATGTAAGATTATGGAACGAAAGTGCCAGTAAACCTGCTAGCACTCCCCTTATCTCTGTGCCTCTGAACATGGCTACAATTGGTAATCATGTATCTCTCAATCAATATACGGTGGTCAACTTTACTTCTGCGGTAAGTGTAGGAAGCACTTTTTATGCAGGTTTTTCCTTTGATATGTCAGGGACAAACTATGCTTATCCTGGTGATACCGTTGCTCTGCTGAGTAACACTAATGGAGATACTAATCCAGGAATTGCGTGGGAGCAGTTTAATAATGAAGATTGGTATGCTTTTAATAGTAGTTCTTCTTGGAATATGAATTTAGCTTTGGCTATTATGCCGATAGTTTGTCCTGCGTCTATCAGTATTGAAGACAAGTTAATTGATAACAGTTTTAATCTGCAAGTATTTCCTAATCCTAATAATGGAACGTTTGATATTGTTTGTCCTATATTTAGTAAGTATGCGGTTGTAAGTGTGTATAATGTACTTGGACAGGAAGTTTTTTCAGAAGTAGTTACACAAGGTCAGGATGGAGTCTATCAAAAGCAGGTTAATTTTAGTCAGCAGGCGAGGGGTTTATATTTAGTTCGGGTAGTAGATGGCAATTGGGTTGCATTGAAAAAAGTTCAGGTTCAATGACGTTGTTTTTATGTAGGATTTTATAGTTTTTTGGGCGTGTCCTTGTGGGCGTTTCGCTGGCGCTCATGCCCACAAGGTCGGCGTGCTGCGGGCTAACGGTGCTACGCCCCACCCCCTGGGCAAGGGTAAAAGCGTGGGCGAGGGGCTTCGCACCAAGCCTGACGGCTTGCCCTCCGCATGCCTCACGCAGAAAACGCAGCCCGTATGCTAAACCCATCTATTCAAATCGTTACCTTGTAAGTAACTGAAAATGAACATCAAACAAGGTAAAAATATATTTTAACCTTGTAAATCATTGAAAATCAATTCAAAATAAAGTAAAACTTGTGTGTTCAGGGTTAAAAAGTTAAAAAGATGTGTAAAATTGATGTGTTCAAGGTTTAACCTTGTATATGCTTGAAAATCAATGTAAAGCAAGATAAAATGAGTATAGTTAAAACAAGGTAAAAAATCTTAACCTTGTAAACATTTGATAATCAACATCCAACAAGGTAAAACAAAGATAGGTATAAAAACAAGGTAAAACATCAAAATACTGCTGCGTGAGGGATACGGAGCATGCCGTTAGGCAGTGCGGAGCGTGAGCGTAGCACCGAAGCGATAGCGTAGTGCGCAGTAGCCCGACCCGAAGCGCAGCGAAGGGACACGCCCAAGATAAAAAGCCTATCTCAAACTTTATTTTATTTTACCATAGCTTCTGAACTCATCATAGTCTCTGATGTATTCCTCTGCATTGTAAGGTTGAGAAGTAAGACTTAAAAGCACTGCATTATGTGAAAACTGTAGATTATTCCAGTGATAAGTTGGAATATAAAGTCCTTTTCTTGGTTCATCTAAGGTAAAATGCTGCTTTTCTCCGTGTATGTTTTCTGTAGTAACCCAAATTGTTCCTGCTACTGCAATAAGTATCTGTTCCAATTCTTTGTGTGCGTGCCTACCTCTAATTACATTGTTGGGAGTAAAATAAGTCCAAAATATGCGTTTTACTTCGAAAGGTAAGTTTTTAGTAAATTCTGCTACACTAATATAGCCTATTTGAGCATCACCAATAGCACCAAAATCTAAAAGAGTAGGCTGTTTATGGACCATAATTTTTGCGCATTATTTTATGTACATTACTTTTTTGACTGCGTCTATAACACGAGTAGGATTAGGCAAATATGCGTCAATCAAGGTTGGGGCATAGGGTAAGGGGACATCTCCACCCATGACTCGCATAATTGGGGCGTCTAAATAGTCAAAAGCTTGGTTTTGAATTAAAAAGCCCACTTCTGATGAGATAGAAGCCAAAGGCCAACTCTCCTCTACTATGACTACTCGGTTAGTTTTTTTAGCAGTAGCAAGAATAGCATCGTTATCTAGTGGGCGGAGGGAGCGTAAATCTAGTACTTCCGCATCAATACCCATATCTTCCAACTGCTTAGCCGCGGCTAAGCAAACATGTACCATTTTTCCAAAAGTAATGAGCGAAACATCTTTTCCATGGCGTTTAATATCCGCTTTACCGATAGGAATGATAAAATCACCTTCGGAAGGGTCAGGTACAGGTCCTTTGTTGCTGTACATTAGTTCGCTTTCCATTACAATAACAGGGTCGTTATCTCGGATAGCTGCTTTTAGTAAACCTTTGCCATCTGCGGGCGTTGATGGACTAACTACCTTTAACCCTGGACAGTTTGCATACCAGCTTTCAAAACATTGTGAGTGTTGGGCGCCCAATTGCCCTGCTGATCCACTAGGACCTCTAAACACGATAGGAATGTTAAACTGACCACCACTCATAGACATAATTTTAGCCGCACTATTGATAACTTGATCGATAGCAACCAAAGAGAAATTAAATGTCATAAACTCTATCACGGGGCGAAGTCCTGCCATAGCAGCACCTACACCTATGCCTGCGAAACCCAGCTCGGAGATAGGGGTGTCTATTACTCGTTCTGGACCGAATTCTTTTAATAATCCTTCGCTCACCTTATAAGCACCGTTATACTCAGCTACCTCTTCTCCCATTAAAAAAACTAGGGGATCTCGGTGCATTTCTTCGCGAAGGGCTTCTCTTAATGCTTCTCTAAAAGTAATTTCTCTCATAACTTTTCTGCTTATTGCAAAACTGTGTATTTTTTTACAGATATACAAATTTTATCTTGTTTTCAATATGGTTGACATTTTATCTATTATGAATGATATCTGGGGGTGTAATGGTGTGAATATCGGGGAATAGAAAACAGTTTTCGGGTTGTTCAATAGACTTTATGAATACAAGGTTTAAGAGATTTTTTGTTAAATAAGCATGCTGATAATCAACACTTTACAAAAAATAGCCTGATTTTCTACTTTTACATCTAATACATTGAAAATCAATATAAAGTAAATTTGTGTGTTCTCTTTAAGATCTTTAAGAAATTTCTGTTCATAAACTCTAATGTAGTGGTCATTAAATCCGTCTATCACAAAGGAAGAACCCAAATCGTTATCCTGTTCTCTACCAATTTGTCTCTTTCAGCTTCGGATATCATACATTATTACGCTTTACGTTTTGAGATAGAATTTGACTTTCGCGACGCCAAACAGCATTTTGGTCTCAATGACTTTAAGGACTACAAACCCACCTCTCTGAAAAATTTTGTATCTATGAGTTTTTTTATGACCTTCTTAAAATCCTTCTTGAAAACCAAAGAAAAGAACGCA
>JANWVE010000101.1 GCA_025057675.1 Bacteroidia bacterium | reverse complement strand
ATCATGATACAAAGATAAACACAAGAGTTGAATTTTAGTTTGTAGCAATGTTTTACCTTGTTTTGATTTGATTATCAAGTGTGTACAAGGTTAAACCTTGAATACATACACTTACTGTAATCCTTTAACCCTGAACATTCAAGTTTTATCCTATTTTGAATTGATTTTCAAGGATTTGCAAGATTAAAATAGTTTCTTTACCTTGTTTAGTGTTGATTTTGAGGTACTTACAAGGTTAAGATTTTTGTAAGTGGATTTAGTTTGATAGCTGCGTGCGTGAGGCATGCGGAGGGTGGGCGTTAGCCCAGTGCGTAGCGCAGCGTAGCACCGTAGCGATAGCGTAGCCCGTAGCACGCCGACCTTGCCCACACAAGCGCAAGCGAAGTGTGGGCAAGGACACGCCCCAAAAATATTAAAATCTAATTTACTATATCAAATTGTGGGCTTTTTCATTTTCATTGTCTTAAAAAGAAAAATGTACTTGATGTATCTTATGTTACTTCTATCTTCTCAAAACTATTCATTTTTACCTTGTTCTATAATTGAGCGATAAAATTGCATTGTTTTTTGTGTAATAGTATGCCAGTCATAATGCTTTTTTACAGTATTATACGCATTTTGAGCAATCTTTTGTTTAAGAAGCACATCTTCAAAACAAAGTCTAATACACGCAGCAAATTCCTCAGATGTATTAGCGATCAGAATATTTTCCTTATTTTGAACAAGAATACCCTCTGCCCCTACACTAGTACTAATGATGACTTTTTGCATAGCCATCGCTTCAATAATTTTAATACGCATACCTCCACCACTTAATAGAGGAACTAACATAATCTCAAAAGACTGCATAAAATCACGCGCGGATGGAACATTAGGATAAACAAAAACCTGCTTATCGTCATGCAGCGCTAAAACCTCCGCAGGCGGATTTTTACCTCCAATATGTATTTTAATGTCAGGATAATACACTTTTAACTTCGGAAGTACTTGATAATAAAACCATAAAACTGATTCTACATTAGGCATCCAATCTAAACTACCAAACAAAAACAAAGTATTAGGTAAAGTTTCAATTTCAGGGTTAAAAGTAAACGTTTCAAAATCTACTCCTGCGGGAATGACTTGTATAGGTACGGTAATGTTTAATTCATCTCGCATACGTTGGGCATCTTGTTCAGTAATCGCTAAAATACCATCAAATTTATTGAAGTATTCTTTTTCAAAACGTTTAAGTTTTTTAGCTAAGTAACGAATATACTCTGCCTTTGTGCTGCGCCGAGCATGCTTGTACAAACGTTCCCAGATAAGATATTCTACATTATGCGCTCGTAAAAATACAGGTGCTTTTGTCCACTGTTTGATGGTATCCACATACCAGGCTACAAATGTTCCTTCTACATGAACAAGGTCAAAAGAATGAGTTAGTAAAATCTCTTTTATTTTTTGTGCAAACTTTTTACTGATAAACCTTTCTACATTATAGGGTACTTTTTTGAATATATTGAACATGGCTTTGAAAAGGCGTATATCAGTGTTTATATCTACGGCATACGCAGCGCTGCAAATATCTTTTATAGATTGTGGGTCTTGATGATGTTTATTTGTGTTTAAGGATAGTACCGTAACATTATTTTGTGCTTTATGTAAGTATTTTGTAGTGTTATACATAGCAATTGCGCCGCCGTCATGTGGTGGATAAGGGATGCGAGGGGTAATTTGTAGAATCTCCATTGAGCAAAATTATTACTTTTGTGGATAAATATGCAGCAATTATCTTATTGGTTTTTAGTGTTATTATTAGCATTGGTGGCTTGTTATTCTCAAAAACAAAAAGGGAGTAAAGAAGTGGAAGGTATAGATACTTATACATTTAATAAAAGTATGCTTATTCAAGGTTTGCCTGCAGAGCGTTTTAACCGTGTGTTAGACTCAATTAGTCTTGTATTGATTGACGTACGAGAACCCGAAAAATATGCACAAAAACGGATTAAAAATGCCATTAACCTCAATTATGAAAGTCTTAATTTTGCTTTAGAAATTAGTCGCTTGGATAAAAACAAGGTTTATGCGATTTACTGCGATAATGGCATCCGAAGTAAATTAGCGCTTCAAAAGTTTATAGACAGTGATATCAAGACGGTTTTTGTGCTTAAAGGAGGATTAGAAAGTTTTGAAAAAAAGTATGCAGACAAAATAGAAACAAAATGATAAGTCTTATTTATTAGTTTTTTGGGCGTGTCCTTGCCCACTGCTCGCTGCACTCGGGTGGGTGCCCAAAAAATATAAAAACCTCTACCTAAAAGACTTGCAAAAAACAAATACTTAAATCTTAAATTTGAATTTCTAACTAAAAAAACTATTTTTGCTTATTGTGCATACCGTCCCATTTTTAAGGTTATTAGTCCCTTTTGTATTAGGCATATTTACCTATCACTACCAGATACCTCCTTTGATTACTCTGATTACTGCTATATTGGGAATTACCATGACAAGCCTCGGATACATGCTCAAAAAACGGGGTAAAAATACACTCCATAATGATTTTATACTCGGTGTGGGCATAATACTTTGTGTATACGCCTTGGGTTCGTTGCATACATATCTGTATAATCTCAAGCCAAAAAATCATATTAGCTACTATAACGAAAAGATAGTTACCGTAAAAACTGTATGGAAAAGTGATATTCGGCGAAGTAACTACACTAATCAATTCTACTTGCAAGCTACCCATATTCGATACCGCAATCAATGGATACCTGTAACAGGGAAAATTTTACTCAAAACTAAACTTATAGACTACCCCAAAGTAAAATACGGTGATACTATTACACTCTACCAGGTAAAACTGCAAAATACCCCCAAAGCACAGTTACCTTATCAGTTTGATTATGCTAAATATCTTTCATATCTACGTGTGTATAGTATTGTGTATTTATATGAGCAGAATGAGTCAGATGCAGACAAAATTAATGTTATCTCTAACCCCAAGTGGCTTGCTTTTAAGGAATTACAATCTATTAAAGAGCGTTTGCTAAGTATGTATGAGAATCTACCTCGCGAAAGAGAGCAAGCCGTTGCTAAGGCTTTAGTTTTAGGCTACCAAGATGATATTGATTTTGATACTCAACAGGATTATATCATCACAGGTTCTTTGCATATATTAGCTGTATCGGGCATGCATGTAGGACTGATATATGTAGCCGTATTCAGTTTGTTGCAATATGTTCCGTACGTTAATCGAAAACTGTGGTTAAAAGCACTTTTAACAAGCGTATTGGTAACATTTTATGCGTTTTTGTCAGGGGCATCACCCTCAATTATGAGAGCGGCAATTATGTTTTCTTTTGTCTTAGGGGGTAGAGTATTACAGCGCTATCAAAATATTTACAATACTTTGTGTGTAGTATTTTTTTGTATGCTGCTCTATAATCCGAATGATATTTTTAACGTAGGTATGTTACTCTCTTTTGCGGCAGTAATAGGAATAGTGGTACTCACACCCTCTATTGAGAGCTGGGTATCTATTCCTGATTATACACAATATCATTACGGGATAAAAAGATTTCTATTTTGGTTAAGCAAACAAGTTTGGTTATTGATTAGCGTTTGTCTTGCTGCACAAATTTTTACTTTACCTGTCAGTTTGTACTTTTTTTATCAGTTTCCAACCTATTTTTTGATTTCTAATTTGATTGTAGTACCTATTTCTACTTTGGCTTTATTTTTAGGTATCGCTTTACTCTTTACATATTGGATACCGTTAGTGGGTACTTGTGTAAGTCAAGTTTTGTTTTATCTTTTGTATGGTATGAATGAAATTATAGACCTTTTAGCTCGGTTACCTTACTCCTCTATCGCACCTATACCTGTAAATTTTGGGGGTGCTGTGTGTTTAATGACTCTTGTTTGTGCCATGAGCATTTATTTTCTAAGACGTAAAAAAGTCTTTTTTTGGATAGGTTTAGTGAGCTTATTAGGGTTTAGTATTACAGAAACATACCGGCACTGCTATCACTATAAACCGCACTGGATAACATTCAAAATAGGTAAAAATACTGCTTTAATGTACATCCTGCCCTATAAAAAAGCCGTGGTTTTCGTTCCTCAAAAAGCATTAAATAACACAGTGGGGTTATATTACGTTACCAGCGGATACTTAGCTCATCACGGACTAAGTCGGGTGGATATCTATCCTTACACACCTGAACTCCAAAAACAAAACATAGTATGGCGCAAAAGATATCTTTTAACTCCGAGTGTAAGTTTAGAAGTTGCATACCAAAATAAACAAGGTAAAATTGCTCTAACGCAACAGTCAAAACACAAAATACTCACCATAAATAAAGATAACATTGTACATGGATTAGAGAATATTCAATCAGGTAAAATTGTATTTTAACTTTTTCTGTCTGAAAATCAATTATTTACATTTTATTGTGCAACTTATGTAAAAAAATGTTGTATATTGCAAGGTAAAATCTACTATACTATGAAAAAGTGGCTTATTTTTGTTCTTTTGTTCTGCTTATTAGGTTTTAGTAACCTGTATGCGCAGAACAATTCCAGCACTATTACCAGTGTTACTCCCCCTAATGATGATGCGGGTGAATTGTCTTTTGAAGAGGAAACCTATGATTTTGGTACTTTAACTCAAAAAACACCTCCTAACAATAAAATTTCTCACGAGTTTGTATTTACTAATACAGGTAAAAAACCCGTGAAAATTTCTCAGGTAACAGCATCTTGTGGATGTACTACCCCCAAGTGGTCTTCTGAGCCCATTCAACCAGGTAAAAAAGGTAGCATTTTGGTTGAGTACGATGCTTCTAGAATAGGATCTTTTCATAAAGCAGTAACTATCACTTCTGATGCTAAAACACCTTCCAAAATTATTTTTATCAAAGGTGTAGTGGAGCAGCCTGCGGCCACCTCTCCGCTTATTACTCCTGGGAACTTGCCTAAGTTGTAGCAAATAGATTAGCCGTATTCACTATATTCATTCAGTAGATAAGGCACACTTTAAAAATAAAGAATACACTTTTTTCTTTATATCTTTGGGCGTGTCCCTTCGCTGCGCTTCGGGTCGGCGTGCTGCGGGCTGCGCTAATGCTTCGGTGCTGCGCTTCGCTCCGCACTGCTCACGCACCCTCCGCATGCCTCACGCAGCAGCCTTTGGATGTTTTACCTTGTTTTTATGTATATCCTTGCTTTACCTTGTTTAACATTGATTATCATACACTTATAAGGTTATACAAGGTTAAATTTTTTTACCTTGTTCGAACTCCTGCTATTTTACTTTGTTTTATATTGATTTTCAGGTATGTACAAAGTTAAGCCTTGAATACATGGACTTTCTATACTTCTTAACCCTGAAGACTTATGCTTTACCTTATTATCAATTGATTTTCAAGAATTTGCAAGGTTAGAATGTACTTTTTATCCTGTTTCATACTTATTTTCAGGTACTTACAAGATTAAGCTTTGAATAAGTGAACTTGGTCTACATGCTGCTTGCGTGAGGCATGCGGAGGGCGTGCGTTAGCACGGTGCGAAGCACCTCGCCCACTCTTTCACTCTTACCCAGGGGGCGGGTGGGGCGCAGCACCGTTAGCCCGTAGCACGCCGACCTTGTGGGCATGAGCGCAGCGAAACGCCCACAAGGACACGCCCAAAAAAACCAAAAAATTACAATTTGACTTGTCTTTACAAACTAAATCCTGTTATCCACAAAAGTATAGACTTAATGCAAATCCATCTCCTTAATTGCTCTGTGCCGCTTAATTGCCTTTAAACTCAACACAATCCCCACAATCAAAGTAACAAAAGCCCCCATAGCCATACCTATTTGCTCATTAGACATCAGAAAAAAGTCATAAAAACCATGAAAAATAACCGCTAAAACTACCCCTACAAATTGATACAACACACTTTTTTCAGGATTAAACTTGGCTAATCCCACATAATACCCCATTGCAACCGCAAAAGTGGCATGAGCAGGTACAGCCGTAAAAGCCCTCAAAATAGCCGTTCCAATCCCTTGCATAGAATAAAAAATGTTCTCAAGCCCTGCAAAACCCATAGAAACCATGACCGAATAGACAATCCCATCAAAAGGTTCGTTAAAAGCTTTTCTCTTGTATGAGTACCCCCTCAATACCAAGTATTTAGCCAACTCTTCTACTAATGCCACCTCAATAAAAGCATGTAAGAAAATGTCTTGGGTGCTTTGTGAATTGTCCCATGTACCTATTAGCTTAAGCTCGCGTAAAATGACTTGTATGAATATGAAAAAGATACTCAACGACCCCAAAATAAAAGAAATAACTAACTCTTTTATAGGTTCTCTATCCTTTTTATCTCTCACATAGATAAAAGTGTTAATGAGTACCACGGGTAGTAATGCAGCAATCAGAATAATGACAGACATGTACAAAAGTAATTTTTTTCATAAAATTCGCAAAATGCTATTTTATTTACAGAAATAAGTAGTTGATATATGAAGTTTATTTCTCTTCTGCACAAAGCAAAAGGTCATTTCCAAAGGTTAAGTTTTAACTTTTGGGGCGTTTGATACGATAACGTAAGCAAGGGCACACTCAAAAAACAACAAATTCAAATGCTATGCAAAATAAATCAGTCAGGGTTTATATTTTTTTACCTAATGCTAAATCTCCTGCATCCCCCAAGCCAGGTATAATATACGATTGAACATTCAATTCAGGGTCAATAGCTACCGTCCAAATATGGGCATCAGGCAGACTTTCTCTAATGTACTGAACACCATATTGACTAGCAATAACAGATACAATATGCAATGCTTTGGGCTTACCATACGTTTTAAGTGCGTTAAGCGCAGCTACCAGCGTGCTTCCTGTGGCTAACATTGGGTCAAGTATGATCAAAGTTCTGTTTTCTAATTCGGGCGTAGCTACATACTCTAAACGAATTTCAAATTCATGATGATAAGTAGTTTTACGGTAGGCTGCTATGTATGCATTATCTGCTTGCTCAAAAATGTTTAAAAAACCCTGATGCAAAGGTAATCCTGCCCGCAAGATAGAAGCTAAAACAGGTTGCTGACGCAAAAACTTAGCCTGTGTCGCAGAAAGTGGAGTATCAATATATTCGTTTGTGTATTCTAAATGCTCACTAACCTTGTACGCTAAAATCATACCCAAACGTTCTATATTGTTCCTGAACCTTGCTCTATCTGGCTGCACGTTGAGGTTACGAAGTTCTTGTAGATATACATCAGCAATAGAAGTCTTTTCAGATAAAACATGGACTTTTTCGTCTAATACTAAATGACTTGAAAAAGAAGTTTGAGTTATTTTTAATGTTTTTTCGATAGTGCAAATACGCTCTCCTGCTTGGATAATTTTACCCATTTCTACATACCACCGAGTTAAAATGCCTGATACATCTGCTTCTACAGCTATACAATTCTCTGCGTTAGATAAAGTGCATATACATTCGCCTTCTTTAACAAAGTCGCCTATTTTTTTAAAGATATCCTGCACTTTGTAGGAATGTGCATAATGAGGTACGGTAACTTCCACGGTTGAGTTCATAATTACAAAGGTAAAAGTTAATTCTCATATTTTTTATTTTATGCAAATGAGAACAATCAGGGGGGCTACATTTGACTCTTTGCTTGGGCGTGTCCTTGTGGGTATATGCGCAGCGTAACGCCACAAGGACACACCCAAAAAATTAGAACTCAACTTTTGAAGGTGTTCTTTTGTATAAACAAAAATAGACTCAATATAACATGACTTCATAAATGTACGGCTATAAACCCTGAACCTGCCTAATAAAGCCTATTTATTTGTTAAAAATTCTCTTAGAATCAGCTCAACCTCCTGACATGCTTTATCTAAATCATGATTGACTACTACTTTATCAAATAAATGTGCTTGTAAGATTTCTATTTCGGCTTTTTTTAGTCGTTGATGCAAAGTAAATTCTGTTTCTGTACCGCGTTCGGTCAAACGTCGTTTAAGTTCTGCCAAGCTAGGGGGGTGGATAAAAATAGAAAGCGCACGACTTTGAAAGTGTTTTTTTATGGCTAATGCTCCTTTTACATCTACCTCAAAAAGTACATGCTTGCCCTGGCTAAGCAGCTGATACGTTTCACTTTTAAGCGTTCCATAAAACGTACCTTCATATACCTCTTCCCATTCTAAAAAATCGTCGTTTTTTATATGCTGTTGAAACTGTTCTATCGTAATAAAATGGTAATGTACATTATTTATTTCTCCTTTGCGTGGCAGGCGGGTAGTTGCAGATACAGAAAATGCAATATCCGAAAACAAAGGTAGAACACGAGATAAAATACTTCCTTTACCCGAGCCACTAGGCGCCGTAAAAATGATAACCTTAGTAGTGTAGTCCATTTGCAAAAATGGAATAATTTACCTACATACGCAAATCTAAACTACATTATTTAATTGTTCTTTTATTTTTTCTACCTCTTCCTTCATCAAAACGACCAACTTTTGTATCTCAATATGATTAGATTTTACTCCTAAAGTGTTTATCTCACGGTGCATTTCTTGAACTATGAACTGTAATTTCTTTCCATTATTTTGCGGGCTTTCTAAATTCTCCATAAAATACTGACAGTGATGTAATAAACGAGTTCTTTCCTCCGCAATATCATATCTTTCTGCATAATAAACAAGTTCTTGCATAAATCTATCCTCATTTAGTGTAATCTGGTACTGGTTAAATACCTGTAACAGTCGTTCTTTAAGTGCATCTATACGGGTAGGTTCATACTTTTCTATATCAGAAACAAGATTTTGAATTTTATGCACAGATTGTTTTATCAAGACAGCGGTATTTTTACCCTCTCGATCCCGAAAAGCATTTACTTTTTCTATGGTTTTTTCTATAACGGTTACTATATCCTGCCATAAGCCATCAGAAATAGGTATGTCTATTTTTTTCCATATTTCGTTAAACTGTAAAAGCTGAATAAAACTACTTTCTGAAATAGGAACATTACAAAGATTAGCAAGATTTTTCATTTCATTCCAATAGGAAAGGGCTGTAGTTTTATCTATGCTGACCCTCGTAATTGGGTAGGAAACGTCAAATTCAATACAAAGACCCATATATATTCTACCTCGTTCTAACTTTTGTGTTAATAAATTTCGTATTTCTATTTCTCTCTCATTGAGAAAGCGAGGTATATTCAGACTAAACTCTATACTTTTGCTGTTTAGGCATTTTATTTCACATTGAATTTGGTAATCATCAAAAGGGTGGACTGTGTTACCAAAGCCTGTCATGGAGGTAATCATGTTACAAAAATAACGGTATAGTGGCACAAGTACCATATAATAGGTCCCTAAGTCTGATGGATGATTTTTACTCTTTTGGGCGTGTCCCTTCGCTGCGCTTCGGGTCGGGCTACTACGCACTACGCGTTCGCTTCGGTGCTGCGCTGCGCTTCGCACTGCCTTACGGCATGCTTCGTATCCCTCACGCAGTTTTGACTGCGGTATTACCATTACACATAAAGCTAAACAGTAATAACTCCTTTTCAGAACAGTTGAGAAAAATGAGAAAAATTTTTTGGACGAACGTTGTTCGTCATTTTTTTATGACTTCACTCATACAAGGGGATAAAAGAACTATAAAAAAATGATAATTCCTGTTTATTGTAGTATTATTTTGCTTTTTTTATGTGTATATATACAAATTAGAGGGGTGAAATATGAAATATCATTTTGCGGTTTTATGCGGTTCTGGGTGCTATTTTGCTTTTTTTTATGAAAAGTACGGTTTTCGTCCTGTTTGAAAAAATTCAATTTTATTTGCACAACTTTGTATTTTAATTATTGATTTTTTGATTTCGATTTTGGGCTTTTTTGGGGTTTAACTAATTGAAAAACAGCATTTAACAACAGTATCTGTTGTAAATGCTGTACAAAAATACCGAGATTTCTCGGTATTTACAACAATGGAAGAAAAAAAACAAGTTGCCGAGGCGTTGTAAATGCTGTACAAAAATACCGAGATTTCTCGGTATTTACAACCTATGGCGTCAAAATGAATACCTATTCTGTGTTGTAAATGCTGTACAAAAATACCGAGATTTCTCGGTATTTACAACTTAAATATCAGTTTAACACTCCTCCCCAAGTTGTAAATGCTGTACAAAAATACCGAGATTTCTCGGTATTTACAACTAGACCATGTCTGTGTCTACCTTTTTTGTGGTTGTAAATGCTGTACAAAAATACCGAGATTTCTCGGTATTTACAACATGGCCTTTGCAGAAGCACTTCTCATGCCGTTGTAAATGCTGTACAAAAATACCGAGATTCCTCGGTATTTACAACAAGCGCTTTTGAATGTATTTAGATAACTCGGTTGTAAATGCT
>JANWVE010000100.1 GCA_025057675.1 Bacteroidia bacterium | reverse complement strand
TGCGTGAGGCATGCGGAGGGTGCGTGAGCAGTGCGAAGCACCGAAGCGATAGCGCAGCCCGCAGCACGCCGACCCGAAGCGCAGCGAAGGGACACGCCCAAAAATTAATCAACTATTTCCCCTATTAACGTAGCCGATGTAGCCTGTTTAACCTTGACCTGAATATAATCGCCTTTTTTGACCCCTTCTTTGTATGGAAACACTAACATTTTATTAGCGTCATTTCTACCGCATAAATCTTTCTCCGAACGTTTAGATGCCCCCTCCACTAAAACAGTGAAAGTTTTACCTATATCGGCAAGGTTTTTCTCCCGAGAGATTTGCGTTTGTAATGTAATTACTTCATTTAATCGGCGTGTTTTGACCTGGTCTGGTACATCATCAGGGTATTTACGAGCGGCTAAAGTACCTGGTCGTTCAGAATATTTGAACATATAAGCATGTTCGTATCGCACCTCTTCAAGGATAGATAAAGTGTCTTGGTGTTCTTCTTCGGTTTCAGAGCAAAAACCTACAATAATATCTGTTGAGAGCGCAAGATTAGGCATAATACTACGAGCAGTCTGAACCCGCTCTAAATACCATTCGCGAGTATAAGTGCGATTCATTTTATTGAGTATTCTGTTATTTCCGCTTTGTACGGGCAAATGAATGAATTTACATATATTATTGTATTTTGCCATTGTTTCCAGTAATTGGTTAGATATATCTTTCGGGTGGGAAGTAGTAAAGCGCACTCGTAAATTTCTATCCATTTGAGCAACTAATTCTAATAATTGTGCAAAATTTGTGTTATGATAACGGTATGAGTCAACATTCTGACCTAATAAAGTTACTTCCCTGTACCCTTCTTTTAATAATATTTCTACTTCATGGAGGATACTGTTTACCTCTCGGCTGCGTTCTCGCCCTCGGGTGAATGGAACTACGCAAAAAGAACACATATTATCACAGCCCCGCATGATAGAAATAAATGCACTAACACCATTGCTGTTAAGTCTTACAGGACTAATGTCTGCATAAGTCTCTTCCAAGGATAAAAGTACATTTACAGCTTTTTGTCCACTATCTACCTCGCTGATGAGGTTAGGTAAATCTCTATACGCATCCGGACCTACTACAATATCTACTAATTTGTCTTGCTCTAAAAGCTTAGATTTTAGCCGCTCTGCCATGCAACCTAAAACTCCTACAATTAACCCGGGATTATGTTTTTTAAGGCTGCGATATTGTTTCAAGCGTTCCCATACTTTTTGCTCTGCATTTTCGCGTATAGAACAAGTGTTAAGAAATATGACGTCTGCATTTTTAGGATTAGTTTCTGTTTTGAAACCCATTTTAAGCATAATAGACGCCACTATTTCTGTGTCTGAAAAGTTCATTTGACAACCATAGGTCTCAATATACAATTTACGCGCATTTGGGTTATGCTGATTTTGCACACTTTCAAAAGCAGTACCTTGCACACTCTCATCATGTATTTTTATATCATCTAAAATAGGAATATCTGTGATAAGGTTATTCATACAAACTCTAAATTTATGGCAAAGATACAAAAAATAACCTCGTTTTTAGAGGAGCGCTTTTGCAATTTGAATAGGAGTACTTAATTTTGTGTATTGTTTTTTATTAGAAAGTTTATGTGGTACCAAAGAAATAACCATCCCATCGCTACTTTTTTAGGGATACTTTTAATTGTAATTGCATTTTGTGTTTCTTGTAACACAGGGCAGAAAAATAAAAAAGAACAGGACACTATAAGTAAAAAACAGCAGGATAAAAAACCAAACAACAAGGATAGCTCACAAAAAACCCTAATCATACCCGTATCTATAGATACCAGTAAGCATGAAGTACACCATATTCAGAACAAAGAATTAGCGGAAGCTTTGAGAATAGGCAATCAAGGGATAGAATTAGCTAACAAAGGGCAATTAGCAGCGGCAATGGTTAAGTGGGAGGAATGTGAAAACAAATGTAAAGCCTTAGAAAAAGATGAAAAAGCTAAAAAGGAACTAGATGCAGAAAAGTCTACTCGTGCTAAATTACTGTGCAGTTACGGATTAGCCGCAATTAAAACAAATCAGAATATAGAAAAAGCCATCAAATATTTAGAGAAGTGTACTCAGGTTGATCCTGAATATGCCCTCACTTATATGCTATTAGGCGACATTTATACTCAATTAGGCGACAAAACAGAGGCACAAAAAAATTATAACAAGTTTCTTTCTATGCCTAAGATATCAGAAGCAGAGAGAGATTTAGTAGAACGTAAGTTATCAGGTAGTGTGAATAACTTCGTAGTGGAAAGTAATGAGGTAGAAACGCCCCAGTCTGTTAAAGAGAAAAAAGAAAAACTAGAAAAATACCATAGAGATGCCCAAAATTTTATTAAAAACAACGAGACTAAAAAGGCACTCATTGCCCTTAATATGTACGAAGAAACGTACGCAGAATACGAAAAAAGCAGCTATTTGCGGCAGCATCTTTTATCAGGGCTTAATAAACAGCGTGCGGCAAACTTGATGTACTTTGTTAATTTCTCCCTCAAATCAGGTAAAACCCTTAATGATATGGGTAAGATTATTGAAAAAGCTTCTGAAATAGACCCTGAAAATGCAGAAGTATGGATAAAATTAGGTGATTTAAGAGCCATACAGTTTGATAAAAGTGCAGCCTTGGAAGCATATAATAGAGCAGAAAAATGCAAGCCCACTGCCGAGCAAAAAAAATATATTGAAGATAAACGCAAAATGCTTTGATGAACCCATAATCCAAAACAGAAAACTAAGCTGTTTGCTTTTTTGGGCGTGTCCCTTCGCTGCGCTTCGGGTCGGCGTGCTGCGGGCTGCGCTATCGCTTCGGTGCTTCGCTGCGCTCCGCACTGCTGACCCACCCTCCGCATGCCTCACGCACGCAGTATTTTGACGTTTTACCTGGTTTGTATGCATACGTTTGCTTTACCTTGTTTGAAATTCATTACCAATCACTTACAAGGTTAAAAATTTTTACTTTGTTTGAAGTCTTCTTACTTTACTTTGTTTCGTATTCATTTTCAGATATTTACAAGGTTAAACCTTGAATACATGGACTTTACATAACCCTCTAACCCTGAATGTACAAGTTTTACCTTATTTTCAATTGATTTTCAGGTATTTACAAGATTAAAATGTACTTTTACCTTGTCTATATTTCATTATCAGGCGCTTATAAGGTAAAGCTTTGCGTAGGTAGAGTTAGTCTGCATGCTGCTTGCGTGAGGCATGCGGAGGGCAAGCCGTCAGGCTTGGTGCGAAGCCCCTCGCATAACCCTCAACTCTTGCCCAGGGGGTGGGGCGCAGCACCGTCAGCCCGTAGCACGCCGACCTTGCTTGCATGAGCACAGCGAAACGCAAGCAAGGACACGCCCAAAAAATATCAAAATTTAACCCTTTACACTAAATTGAGTATTTTTGCTTGCATAAAAAAAAATAGGCTTAATCTTTTTTTGTATATGACCAAAATACTTTTGCAACAAATTGCAGATTTACATGAGGCTCGTTATGCCGCAGCCGTAGAAATAGATTTCATAGGTTTTAACTTTGACCCTACATTAGGCACAGTGCTTACCATTGAGGAAGTAACTGGCATACAAGAATGGATTGCAGGAGTTAAAAAAATTGCCATTTTTGGTAATGATAGTATCCAAAATATAAAGCAGTTACTCAATAAAATACAAGTAGATATGATACAAATCAATACATGGATACCCCCTGATGAACTCAAAGATCTCTCTTTGCCCATTCTTAAAAAAATCCCTATTGTGCATGATGTGAGCTTTGAACAAGCTAATTTCTTGATGCAGCCATACAAAAGTATGGCAACCTACTTTTTATTGGATGGCTTTAATCATAATATTACATGGGGAAGTTTTGATAATCAACCATTTGAGTGGAAAGTAATTGCCAAAATATGTCAAGAGTACCCTTGTTTTGTTGGATTTAATTTAACAGTACAAACTGCCAAAGAAGTTATCTCACAAATTAAACCTTTGGGAGTAGCTTTGCACAAAGGTTTCAGGAACGAGGTAAATGAACTAAATTTTGATGCTATCGAGGAGATATTGGAGTATCGTAATCAAAGAAATTCCCAATAACTATTAAATGAAAACTAACAAAAAAGGTTTTATTGCAGACACGATAAGAAGTATTTTATACGTGGGGGTAGGTATATTCTCTGCATCATTTGGATTAAAAGGATTTTTAGCAGGAAGCAATTTCATAGATGGGGGAGTTACAGGCATTTCTATGTTGATTTCTATTTTGTCTCAAACATCGCTTTCACTTTGGATTTTTTTGCTCAATATCCCTTTTATTTTTTTAGGTTACAAGGTGATTAGTAAAGATTTTGCTATTCGTACAGGGTTAGCTATTTTAGGTTTGAGTTTAGTGGTAGGATTTGTACCTTTTCCTATTGTTACCAAAGATAAGCTCTTGATTGCTATATTTGGCGGATTTTTTTTAGGTGCAGGGATTGGTTTTTCGGTGCGTGGAAGTGCTGTTATAGATGGCACGGAGGTTTTAGCAGTATTTTTAGCACGAAGACTACATACTACCATAGGAGACATTATTTTAGTAATTAACGTTATGATATTTTCTACCGCAGCTTATTTGCTATCTACGGAAGATGCTCTATATTCAATGATAACTTATCTTGCTGCATCAAAAACATTAGATTTTGTTGTGGAGGGAATTGAGGAATATATTGGAGTTATGATTATCTCTGCCCGTAGTGAAGAGATACGTCTGATGATTATTCAGGAAATGCGTAGAGGGGTAACTTTATATTTAGGCAAGCAAGGATATGGTTCGCATGGACATAGAAAAGAAATTAGTATTGTTTATACTGTTATTACTCGTTTAGAGTTATCAAAGCTCAAAAATGAGATTGACAGAATAGACCCCGAGGCTTTTGTAATAATTAGCAGTGTTAAGGATGTAAAAGGCGGATTAGTCAAAAAAAGACCCTTAAAGCACTGAAGGAAATGTTGCTGCGTATTTTCAAACATTTTGTTTTAATTTAATTTATTTTTGGGCGTGTCCTTGCCCACGTCTCGCTGCGCTCGTGTGGGCAAGGTCGGCGTGCTGCGGGCTGCGCTAGCGCTTCGGTGCTTCGCTGCGCTTCGCACTGCTCACGCACCCTCCGCATGCCTCACGCACACGGTATTTTGATGTTTTACCTCGTTTTTATACATATCTTGGCTTTACCTTGTTTGACCCCGACTTATTTTATCTTATTTGATGCTCATTTTCAAGCATCTACAAGGTTAAACCTTGAATACATGGATTTTACATAACCCTTTAACCCTGAATATAAAAGTTTTACCTTGTTTTAAATTGATTTTCAATAGATTACAAGATAAAAATATATTTTTACCTTGTTTGATGTTCATTATCAGATACTTACAAGGTAAAAGTTTTGATAGATAGGTTTAGCATACTTGCTGCGTTTTCTGCGTGAGGCATGCGGAGGGCGTGCGGTAGCACGGTGCGAAGCCCCTCGCCTACGCTCTCACTCTTGCCCAGGGGGTGGGGCGCAGCACCGTTAGCCCGTAGCACGCCGACCTTGCCCACACGAGCGCAGCAAGCCGTGGGCAAGGACACGCCCAAAAAACTATTTAAAACTATTCCCTTACCACCACTGAATTTAAGATGTATTTGACAAATTCATAAAAAAGACCTTATTTTGCTTGCCTAAAAATAGAGGTTAATCAGTATGTTGTTAGAAATGAATCCCCTCATCACTCCTGAACCAGGACTTTTTATATGGAGTGTACTCATTTTCTTGATATTCTTTCTTTTATTAAGAAAGTTAGCTTGGAAACCTATCACCGAAGCCTTAGCAAAACGTGAAGAAAGCATCGCTAATGCTTTACAAGAAGCCGAAAAAGCTCGACAAGAAATGGCTAAACTCAAAGCAGATAATGAAAAACTGCTTAATGAAGCTAAATTAGAAAGAGAAAAAATTCTCAAAGAAGCCCGAGAAATGAAAGAAAGTATTATCGAAGAAGCTCGTCAAAACGCTAAAATTGAAGGCGATAGAATGATACAAAAAGCCAAAGAAGTAATAGAAGCAGAAAAAAATATGGCATTGCAACAAGTAAAACATCAAGTTGCCGTGCTTTCTGTAGAAATTGCTGAAAAAATTATCCGTAAAAAGTTTGAAAATCCCGCAGAACAGCAAGCCATTGCATCTCAATACCTTAAAGACATCAATCTCAATTAAAGGAGGAAGAACGTTATGTCATTAGCTCGTGTTGCTCAACGTTATGTAAAACCTTTAATAGAAGTGGCTCTTGAACAAAAAATAGAAAAACGCGTGTTAGAGGACTTAGCTTTCGTAGATCATACCATCAAAACAAACCGAAATCTCGCTGTAATGCTCTCTAACCCCATTATTTACAGTGATAAAAAGCAAAAAGTATTGCAGGAGATATTCAGAGGTAAAGTGCATGAGTTAGTAATAAAATTTTTTGAGGTACTGGCTAAAAATACCCGAGATGAAATTTTACCTTACGTATATACTGCATATAAAAATGAATATAATCGTATAAAAGACATTCACGAGGTAAAAGTAATCTCAGCATCGGAACTCAACGCACAAAATATGCAAGAGATCGAGGCACTTTGTCAAAAAATATACAAAACGGGTACTATATCTATTCAGCATGCTATTAACCCTGACTTAATTGCTGGAATTATCATTCAAACAGAGTATAAACAGTTTGATTTATCAGTATCTTCTCGGTTGCGTAAGGTAAAAAGCGAACTTATCTAACTGTATTGACTTTACAAGATAAGATTTCTTTCACGAATTGAGCTTATTTATTTTGGGCGTGTTCTCGTGAGCGCGTTTCACCTGACTTATGCCCACAAGGACACCCCAAGCAAATCGAAAAAACTATTTAACATCCTTGTATAGTCCCAAGAAAAATCCTTAAACTCTGTGTTATCTCAATTTGTGTAACTTTGTACTCTATGGAAATTTATCATAATCTTTTGAGAGATATTCTACAAAATGGCACTTTCAAAAAAGATAGAACAGGAGTAGGTACGTATTCTGTTTTTGGCAGGCAGCTGCGTTTTAATTTGAAGCATGGCTTTCCATTGATTACTACTAAAAAAGTTCATTTTAAGTCCATTGTTTATGAACTTTTGTGGTTTTTGCGAGGGGACACCAACATCAAATATTTACACGAAAACGGAGTTACAATATGGGATGAGTGGGCGGACGAAAATGGGGACTTAGGTCCTATTTATGGCAAACAATGGGTCAACTGGAATGGACACAACCAAATACAAGAAGTCATCGATACACTTAAAAAGAACCCTGATAGCCGTAGAATGATAGTAAGTGCATGGAACGTAGCTGAACTCCCTCAAATGAAGCTACCTCCTTGCCATATTTTATTTCAGTTCTACTGCCAAAATAACCAATTAAGCTTGCAACTGTATCAAAGAAGTTGTGATGTATTTTTAGGTCTTCCGTTTAACATTGCTTCTTATGCTTTACTGTTACTGATGGTAGCACAAGTTACAGAAAAAATTCCTCATGAGTTTATTTGGATAGGGGGCGACACTCATATCTATCAAAATCATATTGAGCAGGTTAAATTACAATTGAGTAGAGAACCCTACCCTCTACCCCAAGTACAATTAAACCCCAATATCAAAAATATTTTTGACTTTACTTATTCAGATATTACTTTACTGAACTACCAACATCACCCTGCAATTAAAGCCCCTGTGGCAGTATAAAGTGATGTATGAGGTATTCTCTTTGTCTATTTTTTGCTGTATTACTCTATTCAATAGCATAAGATAATTTAATTATCATTTTTGGGCGTGTCCCTCGCTGCGCTCGGGTCGGCGTGCTACGGGCTACGCTGACGCTTCGGTGCTACGCACTGCTTACGCACCCTCCGCATGCCTCACGCAAACCGCAGGTAGCCCGAGTCCATTTATTCAAACCTTAATCTTGTAAGTACTTGAAAATAAATATCAAACAAAGTAAAAATACATTTTAACCTTGTAAAACATTGAAAATCAATTGAAAATGGGGTAAAAATTGCGTATTCAAGGTTAAAATGTTATCAAAAGTCCATCTATTCAAGGTTTAACCTTGTAAGTATTTGAAAATGAGTATAAAACAAGGTAAAAATACGTACAGTTCAAACAAGGTAAAAAACTTTAACCTTGTAAGTATTTGACAATCAAACTAAAACAAGGTAAAGCAAAGATACGTGTATAAATAAAATAAAACATCAAAATACCCCTTGCGTGAGGGCTATGGAGCATGCCGTTAGGCAGTGCGGAGCGAAGCGCAGCACCGAGCGTCAGCATAGTGCGGAATAGCCCGACCCGAAGCGCAGCGAAGGGACACGCCCAAAAATAAACTAATATTCGCCTACTAATACTTGAATATCAAAATCTTGCACTATGTAAGTGTAATTTCAATACATAATCCTGCCATGCATACTTTTGTTTGTCTTGTTTTTAGTTATATATCAAAAGTATAAAAAACTTTTGCTCTACTATGCTTTTTGTAGTAATCAGACAGAGCAATCTAACTACCTTTTGTTCTTTGTATGCCTTTTAACCTATCTTTGTGCATGCACCTAACTTATTTTACATTACTTCAAATAGCACATATCCTTGACCAAAACTGGAAAGGAAAAAAGATTTTACATTGTTTTTGCCAAGAAAAAGATGAACTAGCAATTGAAGTATGGCAAGGAATGTTTTTAATCATAAGATGTCAAAGCCAATGGAGTTACGTGTTACCTGCGTTTCAATACCCTAAATCACATACAAATAGTATATTACTATGGCAAGAAACACAAAATTTGACTATTGAAAGAGTTACCGTAATTGACTATGACCGAAGTATACTTATCCAACTACAAGATGAATATAACATTCTCGTAAAAATGCATGGTAACCAATCTAATGTCATTTTGTATCATCAAAACAAAGTTAAATACCTGTTTAGAAACAATCTTGCAGCGGACCAAAACTTAGACTATCATGTTTTATACAAACCTTTACCTATATCTCCGCAGTACTTATACGAGGAAATGAAAAGTCGCCCTTTTACGTGTTATATCTCCGCTATTAAGCAAATACTGCCTGTTTTTTCTAAAAATATGCTACTTTACCTTGCAGATAAAGCACAAGATAAAGGCAACAAAGAAAAGGTTTTTGAAACAGCTAAAATGATGTTAAACGTTTTACTTAATCCTCAAACTTACTATGTGATTGAAGACGAGAAACAAGTTTTTTTTAGTTTTTTTGACGCTTGGAAACCTGGTCAGAAAATTTTATTTCAGGATACAGATTTAATCAAGGTTTTACATAAATTTGTTAGAACCTACTTTCAAAGAAAAGAATTTTTAGAGCAAAAAGAGGCTGTTTCAAAGTATTTTGAAAAAAAAAGAAACATACTTCGGGCAAAAATTAAAGAATTAGAACAAGTTTGTAATCAGGAGAATGTTTTTCAGCAAAAGGCAGACGTAATTATGGCGAATCTGCACAACATTCCAGAGGGGCAGGATAATGTAAATCTATACAATTTTTACACAGAAAACTACATTAAAATTTCTTTGGATACCAAGCTAAGTCCACAACAAAATGCTGAGAAGTACTACAAAAAGGCTAAACGTTTTGAAAATTTGAAACAGCAAGCACAGATACAAATTCCTGTTTTGAAACAAGAATTAGCGGAGATTGATAGGCACGTTGAAACTATACAATCTATTCAAGAGATTAAAATATGGCGTGAGCATTCTTATATTTGGAAAGAGATACTTAAAGATAAAACACAAGCGCACGAATTTACATTATTTAGAAAATTTGAGGTACAGGGGTATGTAATCCTAGCTTCTAAAGATGCTGAGAATGCAGATCTATTGACTTTGAAGTATGCACACAAAAATGATATCTGGCTGCACGCTAAGGATGTACAGGGTTCTCATGTAGTTATCAAGAGAGCGGGAAGTAGGCACGTCCCTAAAACAGTAATAGAAGCAGCGGCGTGTATTGCAGCGTATTACTCTAAGGCAAAGGGGGAGCAGTTAGCTAAGGTAAGTGTCACGGAAAAGAAGTTTGTTATCAAACCAAAGGGGTATGAAGCAGGTAAAGTTAAAATTTTGAAGGAGGAGGTGGTTTTAGTAGAACCCAAGTTACCGTATCATCAAAGTTAGTAGATACAAAAATGCAGCTATATGCAAGGAATGGAAATTTTATTTTTTGTTTATTTTTAGGGATGTTGTTTTATGTAATATTTTTGGGGCGTGTCCCTTCGCTGCGCTTCGGGTCGGCGTGCTGCGGGCTGCGCTATCGCTTCGGTGCTGCGCACTGCTTACGCACCCTCCGCATGCCTCACGCA